>NZ_BCBO01000013.1:0-186993 GCF_001320835.1 Pseudomonas sp. NBRC 111138
CAAGAGCAGATCAAGAGCGGCTCGCTTCGCATCGTGGTTACAGTTGGCTGCTACAACCTCCAACGTTGTGTAGATCCCTTCCACCTCGGCCCGCGCTCATCAGAAGAGTTTCCAAGCTTCTCACCACCCCTCTTTCAACATCCGCAGCTCCAGATGCTGCAACAACATAATCGTCTTGCCATCCACAATCTCCCCGCTCTGCACCATCGCCAGTGCCTGCTCAAAGCCCAGCTCCAGTACCTCGATATCCTCGCCCTCTTCTTCCAGGCCTCCGCCCGCTCCCACTCGGTCGCCTGGCTGGTATTCACCGATAAAAAAGTGAATCCGCTCCGTCACCGATCCCGGGCTCATGAACGCCGCGTAGATTTTCTCAACATGCCCGACGCGATAGCCGGTCTCTTCCTCGGCCTCCAGGCGGATGCGTTCTTCGGCGCTGGCGTTATCGAGCAAACCGGCCGCCGCTTCAATCAGGTAGCCGGGGTAATCGTTGACGAAAGTGGGCATGCGGAACTGGCGAATCAGCAAGACTGTGCGTTGCTCACGGTTGTACAACAGGATGGTCGCACCGTTGCCCCGGTCATACACCTCGCGGGTCTGGGCTTGCCAACTGCCGTCGCGACGGCGCAGGTCGAAGCTGTATTTCTTCAGCAGGTACCAGTTGTCCGAGAGGGTTTCTTCGGCGGTGATGCGCACGGGGCTGTTGTTCATGTGTGGGCCTTTGCAGGTAGGGCAGGTTCGAGCCGTCCACCCTATCAACCCGCGCGAGGATTGTTCAATGCTGTAACACTTTCATCCGTCACGGCCGTCGCATTAATGCCTACCCGCCCAGGCCATCTGGTAAAACCCGTGCTTCATCTTTGTTCTGGAACCTTCATGTCTTCTGTTTCTATGCCCCGCCGGGGCCTGCGCTGGCTTGTCTGGCTGTGCATGGCCGTGTTGATTGTCGGCCTGCCGGTCGGCTGCGCCGTGTTGCAACACAAGGAGCGCGAACTTGTGTTTCGCATCGAGCCGGGAACCGCCGGCTGGTACACCGGCCTGCCCAAGGCGGTGCAGGAATTCGAACTCACGCCCGCCAGTTTCAAAGCAGGGCAGAACATTCATGGCTGGTGGTACCCGGCAGCCAACAAAGACGCGCCCGCCATCCTCTACCTGCACGGGGTACGCTGGAACCTCACGGGCCAATTGTTTCGCATCGAGCAACTGCATGCCCTGGGCTTTTCGGTCCTGGCCATCGACTATCGCGGCTTTGGCCAAAGCCAGGGCGACCTGCCCTCGGAAGCCACGGTGTACGAGGACGCACGCATTGCCTGGGAGCGTTTCCAGACCCTGCAACCAGACCCCGGCAAACGCCTGATCTACGGGCACTCCCTGGGTGGCGCGGTCGCCATCGACCTCGCTGCCGAGTTGGGCAAGCAGGTGCCATTGCCGGTGCGTGGGCTGGTGATCGAGTCCACGTTCACCTCCCTGGCGGATGTCGCCACGGCCGTTGCCAACACCTCATTGCCGGTACGCTGGTTGCTGTCGCAGAAGTTCGATTCCATCGACAAGATTGCCGACATCCACATGCCGCTGCTGGTGGTCCACGGCCTCGACGACCGCTACGTGCCGCCGCGCTTCAGCCAGCAGTTATTCGAAGCCGCCCAGCAACCCAAACACCTGTTGCTGGTGCCAGGTGCCAGCCATAACAACAGCATGAACCTCGCCGGACGCAGCTATGGCCAGGCGCTGGAAAACCTGATGCGCACGAAGATGCCGGCTCAGGTGGTAACACACTCCACAGGCCGCGATAACGCCTCATAAATACGCTTTTCGGCACTGGGTTAGCGCTTGGCTGTCAAGCGCAAACCCTGGCCATGTTGGCCCGAAATACAAGTTGATCAAATAATGACCTTCGCTGAAATCGCCAACGCTGCCGGGCCTTCGCAAAGTTATCCACAGAGATACCCACGGTTTTCGTGGACAACTCTTTTTATATTTTTACGTTTTTTTTGCTCAAGCCGTGCTTCCAGGAAAGGTACCGGGCAACAGGATTTCGCGATTCACTTCGCGTATATCCTTATAGCCACAGAGCGCCATCGACACATCCAGTTCGCGGGCGATGATATCGAGGGCCTTGGTCACGCCCGCCTCGCCCATAGCCCCTAGCCCATACAAGTGCGGGCGGCCAATCATGGTGCCCTTGGCGCCCAGCGCCATGGCCTTGAGCACGTCCTGGCCGGAACGAATACCGCCGTCGAGCCACACTTCAATGCGGTTGCCCACGGCCTCGACAATCGCCGGCAATTGGCTGATGCTCGACGGCGCGCCATCAAGCTGGCGGCCACCGTGGTTACTCACCACCAACGCATCGGCACCGCAATCGGCTGCCAAGCGCGCATCCTCCACATCGAGAATGCCCTTGATGATCAGCTTGCCGCCCCAGCACCGCTTGATCCACGCCACATCGTCCCAGCTCAGGCGCGGGTCAAATTGCTGGGCGGTCCACGACGACAGCGAACTCATGTCGGCCACGCCCTTCACATGCCCGACGATATTGCCAAAACCACGCCGCTGGGTACCCAGCATGCCCATCACCCAGCGCGGCTTGGTGATCATGTTGAGAATGTTCGGCAGGGTCAGCTTGGGCGGCGCGGACAAACCATTGATCAAGTCCTTGTGGCGCTGCCCCAGAATCTGCAAATCCAGGGTCAGCACCAATGCATCCACCCCGGCCGCCTTGGCGCGCTCGATCAACTGCTCGATAAAACTGCGGTCGCGCATCACATACAACTGGAACCAGAACGGCTGGCCGACATGCTCGGCGATGTCTTCCAGCGAACAGATACTCATGGTCGACAAGGTGTAGCGCAGCCCGAACGCAGCAGCGGCACGGGCAGTGAGGATTTCGCCATCGGCGTGCTGCATGCCCGCCAGGCCAGTCGGCGCCAACGCCACAGGCATGGCCATGTCCTGGCCGATCATGCTGGCGCGGATCGAACGCTCGTCGATATTGCGCGCCACCCGTTGGCGGAACTTGATACGCGCAAAATCAGTTTCGTTGGCGCGGTAGGTGCTCTCAGTCCAGGAGCCGGAATCGGCGTAGTCGTAGAACATGCGGGGGACACGTTTTTGCGCCAGCTTGCGTAAGTCTTCGATGGTTGTGATCAACGGCATCGGGTCACCTCTCCCTGAACTGAACAAAGTGTCAAAGGCCATGCGCGATTGCAGCAGGTACGGGTCGCCCTGCTCGGCGCTGATGTGGTGGTAGAGAATGCCTTCCTGTAGCGGCGCCAGCGGGTAGATATCCTGGATATTCGCTGCACCACCCGGCACGCTGGCGACAATCCTCGCGATGGCCTGCGGGGTGAGTTGCACCAGGCTCAGCATCGACGGTGTGATCTGTATGCAGCCGGTGGGGATGCCATTGGCGGGCACCACGATTTCTCTGCCGCTGCCCACGGCTGCCGCCAGCGCGGCCAGGCTTGGCTGGCTGAACAAGACGCGCACATCGGCGCTCAGGCCCACTTGGCGCATGCGTTCGATCAGGCTGACCGCCAGCAACGAATGCCCGCCCAATTCGAAGAAATGATCATGGCGCCCCACGCGTTCAAGCTTGAGCACGTCCTGCCAGATCTGCGCCAGCAGGCTTTCCACCTCGCCTTGTGGGGCGTCGTAGCCACGGCTGATCAAGGCGGCCTGGTCGGGTGCCGGCAATGCCTTGCGGTCGAGCTTGCCGTTGGCGGTAAGCGGCAACTGCGCCAGCCACACATAAGCCGAAGGCACCATGTAATCGGGCAACCGGCCTTGCACATGAGCTCGCAGGGTTGCGATATCCAACGTTGCGTCGGCGGTGTAATAGGCCACTAACCGTTTGTGGCCAGGCTCGTCTTCGCGAACCGATACCACAACGTCCCTGATCCCGGCACAGGCACACAGGCACGCTTCGATTTCACCGGGTTCGATACGAAAGCCACGAATCTTCACCTGCAGGTCATTGCGCCCCAGATACATCAAATTGCCGTCGGCTCGCCAGCAGGCCAGATCACCGCTGCGGTAGAGTTGGCCATCGCCGAATGGGTTCGGGACAAATTTTTCCGCGCTCAGCTGAGGCAGATTCAAGTAGCCTTTCGCAACGCCCGCACCGCCGATATAGAGCTCGCCGGTCACACCCACGGGCAGCGGTTGCTGGCGCGCGTCCAGTACATAGGCCTGAGCGTTGGCAATCGGTCGACCAATCGGAATAGCGCCCTCGCCAAGGGTAGTGATCTCAAACGTGGTGGAGAACGTGGTGGCTTCGGTCGGGCCATACCCATTCAGCAGATGCTGGGGTTTGCCGAGCTTGAGTACCCGGCCAATCACCTGAGGGTCAAGCACGTCGCCGCCGACGATCAGGTAGCGCAATTGGCGGAACACCGGCATCAACGCATCGGCGTACTGATGAAATAGCCCGGCGGTCATCCATAACACGTTGACCGTCTGTTTTCGCAACAGCTCGGCGAACGCGGCTTGGGATAACAACTGCACCTGCTCGACCACCACCACACAACCGCCATTGAGCAACGGTGCCCACACTTCGAGGGTGCTGGCGTCAAATGCCGGGTTAGAAGCAAAGGCCACCCGGTCGTGGGCATTGAATTCGGCAAAACCGTTGTTCAGCACCAGCCGCGAGATAGCGAGGTGGGGCACTTGCACGCCCTTGGGTGCCCCGGTGGAACCGGAGGTGTAGAGGATGTAGGCAACGCTCTGCGCGGATTGGGCCAGGTCTGGGTTAGCGGGCGACTGCGTGTCCAGATCCAACTGCGCCAGGTCGTCCAGCACATGGCGTGCGCCGCTGTCTTTGACGATGAAAGCCTGGCGTTCGACAGGCGCGTTGACGTCCAGCGGCACATACACCGCAGCGCACTTGAGGATCGCCAGTTGGCAGACCAGCAGATCCAGGCAACGCGGCAAGGCAATCGCCACGCTTTCGCCGGGCTGCACCCCCTGGCTGACCAGATGATGGGCCAAGCGGTTGGCACGGCGATTGAGGTCACGGTAGCTCAGTGACAGCTCGCCCTGCACCGCCGCCGACGCTTCAGGGCGAGCCAGCGCCTGAGCTTCAAACAGTTGCGAGACAGTAAGTTGCGAGGGGTATTGCCGGGCGGTGGCGTTGAAACCTACCAGCACTTGATGACGCTCGGAAGGCGGCAGGATCGACACCGCCTGCAGCGGCGTGGTCGGCGCATGCTGCAGCGCGCTCACCACATGGCGCAACGCGGTGAGCATGTACTCACCCACGCGTTGCACATCCAGGTGCGCGACGCCTTGCACCGTCAGCGCAAAGCCACTCCCCAGGTCATCAACGTTGAGCACCAGCGGATAGTTGCTACGTTCTTCGGAGCTGAGAATCTCGATACCGGAAGTGGCAAAGGGGTTGTCCCCCGGCGCTTCATCGGCTGCGCTGTGCCGGTAGTTGAGCAAGGTGCTGAACAGCGGCAGCGAGCCCGGCACGCCACTGCAACGCTGGGCCAGGGACAACGAGGCATGTTCGTGCCCGAGCAGTTGCGCCAGGCGCGCATGGGTGGCGCGCACGCCGGCCTGCACGCCGACGCTGCCAACGCTGACCCGCAGCGGCAAGGTATTGATAAACATCCCCAGCGCCCGGTCCGCGCCCTCGCCGCCCTGCATACGGCCCAGCAACACGGTGCCGAATACCACCTCCTGCTGGCCAGACACCTGGCCCAGCACCTGGGCCCAGGCCAGGTGTACCAGGCTCGCGGTGCTCACGCCCAGTTGCCGCGCCTGTTCGCGCAAGCCCAGGTTGAGCGCAGGCTCCAGCGGCAGGCGCGCTTCATGGATGCCGCTGCCGTCACCATTCACGTCCTGCAAGCCGAAGGCCAGGGTCGGCTCGTCGATGTCGCCCAGCATCTGGCTGAAGAAGGCTTCATGCTGGGCCTGGGTGACACCGAGGCGGGCCTGGGCCACGTAGTTGCGATACTGCACCGCGTCAGGCAGTTGTGCGCTGTGGCCATGCAGGCTGGCACTCATCTCTTTGACCAGCACGTGCAGGGCCGTGTGGTCGAGGAGGATATGGTGCAGCAGCAAAATGCCGACCAAGCCGTGGCTGTCCTGCGCATACGCCAGGCGCATCAGCGAGGCGCGTGACAGGTCCAGGCGATAGCGGCGTGGGTCGAAACGCTGTTGCAGATGCTCCAGTGCATCACTGCCCAGCGCATCCAGGCGTTCGATCACCAAGGGTGCCTGGCGTAACACCACTTGCACCGGCTCTTCCAGGCCCTCCCAGAGGATGGCGGTGCGCAGAATATCGTTGCGCTCGATCACCGTGTGCAGCGCGTTGACAAACCCGTCGACGGCGCCCTGGTCGTGAAACCGCAACTGCACCTGCAACACGTAGGGGTCGCCCTCGGTGGTCGCCAGGTGATGGTAGAGAATGCCGGCCTGCAACGGCGCCAGGCCGTAGATGTCCTGCACGTTGGCAACGCCACCGGGCACGGCCTCAAGGATATGGTCGATAGCGGCCTGATCCAGCTCGACCAGGGGCAGCATGTCCGGGGTGATGGCCTGCGTGTCTGCTTGAATAGGGTTGGCCGGCACCTGCACGGTCTGCTGGCCGCCCACCGCCGCAGCGAGCGCCGCCAAGGTCGGTTGACCGAACAGCACGCGCACATCGGCGCTGAGGTCGACCTGGCGCATGCGTTCGATCAGCTTGACCGCCAGCAGCGAATGGCCGCCGAGCTCGAAGAAATTGTCCTCACGACCGACACGGTCGACGTTGAGCAGGTCTTGCCAGAGCATGGCGAGGGTAGTTTCCACCGCCCCCTGGGGCGCCGCATACTCGCGCCGGGCCACGGCGTCGGCATCGGGTGCGGGCAAGGCCTTGCGGTCGAGTTTGCCGTTGGTGGTCAACGGCAGCGTATCCAGGCGCACGAAGGCGCTGGGCACCATGTGTTCGGCCAGGCTCAGCAGTAGATGGTCACGCAGGGCGGCCACGTTGAGTTCGCCATCGCTGATCACATAGGCCACCAGGCGTTTGTCGCCCGGCTGATCTTCACGGGCGATCACCACCGCATCGCGCACGCCGCTGGCAGTGGCCAGGTGCGCCTGGATTTCACCCAGTTCGATACGGAAACCACGGATCTTGACCTGGTCATCGTTACGCCCCAGGTACTCGACACTGCCGTCGGCCAGCAGGCGGCCGAGGTCGCCGGTCTTGTACATGCGCAAGCCGGTGGCCGGGTCGGCAAGGAAGCGTTCGGCATTCAGCGCCTGGCGGTTGAGGTAACCACGCGCCACCCCGGCACCGCCCACGTACAACTCGCCCACCACACCCAGGGGCAAGGGCTCATGGCGCTCATCCAGCACGTACAACTGCAAATCGGGAATACGCACGCCAATCGGGCTCACGCCGACCAAGTGCGCGTCGGCCGCTTCCAGCGCACGGTAGGTCACATGCACGGTGGTTTCAGTGATGCCGTACATGTTCACCAGTTGCGTACCGGCATTCACTGCCCGTGCGTACCACGGCTTGAGCATGCCCGGTTCCAGGGCTTCGCCGCCGAAAATCACTTGGCGCAAGGAATGGGACTGGGCACTGTTGCCCTGGGCCGCGATCAACTGACGGAACGCGCTCGGCGTCTGGTTGAGGATGCTCACCCGGGCGTCGCACAACAGCGCGTAGCACTCATCCGGCGAGCGGCTGACCAGTTGCGGCACGATCAGCAACTGGCCGCCGTGCATCAGCGCGCCCCAGATTTCCCACACGGAAAAGTCGAACGCGAAGGAATGGAACAGCGCCCACACATCGTGCGGGTTGAACCCGAACCAGTGGTGGGTAGCGCTGAACAGGCGTGCGACCTGGCGATGCTCGATCATCACGCCCTTGGGCTGGCCAGTGGAGCCGGAGGTGTAGATGACGTAGGCCAGGTTGGCCGGGCTCAGGTGCAACCCAGGGTTGGTGATGGGCAACGGGCCCAGGTGGTCCAGGTCGATCCGGGCCAGTGCGCCGACCTGCTGCGCCGTGTTGGCCTGCACCAGTACCGCCACCGGCTGGCTGTCGGCCAGGGTGTAGGCGATGCGTTCCTGGGGATAGGCCGGGTCGATGGGCACATAGCCCGCACCGGCCTTGAGAATGCCAAGCAGGCCGATGATCATCTGCGGGCCACGCTCCACGCAAATCGCCACGCGCGCGTCGGGGCACACGCCGTGGGCCAGGAGCGCGTGGGCGAGCTGGTTGGCGCGTTCGTTGAGTTGGCGGTAGGTCAGGGCGTGCTGCTCGAAGCGCAACGCAATGGCATCGGGCTGGGCAGCGGCATGGGTTTCGACTTGCTGGTGGATAAGTTGGGTGTCGGCGTAATGCGTGGAGCAATGATTCAAGGTGTGCAGCAAATGGTGGCGTTCAGCGTCAGGCAGGATGTTCAGGCCGCAGAGCGGCATATCCGGTCGTTGTTCAAGGGCGTCGGCCAGGCTTTGCAAGGCCGTATGCAGATAACCCGCAACCCGCTGCGCGCCAATGGACGCATCAACCATCACGGTCAGGGCGAAGTCTTCACCCAGGTCATCGACGTTCAGCGTCAGCGGGTAATTGGTGCGCTCCTCGGCGCCCAACACCTGGATGCCGTCGGCGACTGCGATCACCGCCGCCATGTCGGTGGCGGCGCTGTGACGGTAGTTGAGTATCGCGCTGAACAGCGGCGTAGGCGCAGCCACGCCGCTGCACCGTTGTGCCAGCGCCAGGGACGCATGTTCGTGATCGAGCAAGCGCGTGAGACGCTCATGGGTGATCTTGACCGCAGCGCGCACGCCCTGCTCACCCACATCCACCCGCAGTGGCAAGGTGTTTATGAACATGCCCAAGGCCCGCTCACCGCCCTCGCCTGCGCCCATGCGCCCGAGCATAACGGTGCCAAATACCACCGCCTCCCGCCCCGAAACCGCACTCAGCACTCGCGCCAAGGCCAGGTGCATCAGGCTCGCCACACTCACCCCCAGCGGGCGCGCCATGCTTCGCAGGCGGCGGCTCAGAGCGCTGTCGACGGGAATGCGCACTTCGTCGATCCCCTGGCCGCCGCCCTGCACATCTTGCAGGCCGAACGGCAGCGTCGGTTCATCGATATCCGCCAGCATGTCGCGGAAGAACGCCTCATGGGCCTGCTCGCTGACGCCATGGCGCACCTGGGCGATATAGCTGCGAAACGCTACCGGTGCAGGGGCCTGGGCTTGCTGCCCGGCCAGGTACAGCTGGATCTCATGCCGAACGCCATCCAGGGCCGTGTGGTCAAGGATGGTGTGGTGGAACAGCAACATCGCCACCACCCGCTGGTTGGCCGGGTCGTCAGCGAACACCAGGCGCAGCAGCGGCGCCTGGCCCAGGTCCATGCGATAAGCGCGGGCATCATAGCGAGCGAGCAATTGAGCGAGGCGGTCAGCACCGTCCAGAGGCACCTCTTCGCAGGCCAGCACAGCCTTGCGCCACACCACTTGCAGCGGCTCGTCCAGGCACTCCCAGGCCATGGAGGTGCGCAGGATGTCGTGACGGTCGATGACCCATTGCAACGCCTCGGCAAAGGCCTCAAGGCGTGCACGGCTGTCGAACACGAACTGCGCGTGCAGCACGTAAGGGTCACCCTTCTGCGCCGAAAGATGGTGATAAAGCATGCCTTCCTGCAGCGGCGCCAGGGGGTAGATATCCTGCACATTCGCCGCACCGCCTGGGACCGCCGCGACGATGCGGTCGATGGCCGGCTGGTCGAGGTTGACCAGGGCCAGCATGTCCGGTGTGATGCGGTAGGCCGGGCTCAACCAGTCACCGCCATGTTCGGCGACCAACTGCAACAGCTGGGGTTTGTGCGCGATCAATTGATCCCAGAGCGCGTCGTCCAACGCTTCGTCATCGCCCAGGACGATCAGGTCGCCCTCTTCGGTCTGCAGACGGATCGCGTGGGTGGAGATCGCTGCCAGTAAGTCGCTGAACTGCATGGGTAACCTGCCTGATAATTCACGGTTGACGAGAATGTCCGTATTCAGTTTTGCCGCTTGGATCGGCAGTGCCGGGCGCCCAGGAAAAAAATAGCGGGCGCAGCCGAGGGCCTGGAGTGGCTTCCGGCAGGCTTGGAAAATTAAGGTATCTGTGGGCTGGGGGGTGACATGGGAAGCGGGGACAAGTGCCCGGCTGAAGGGTTCCACCGGACTCTGGCGGTTACCCCTCTCTGTGGATGCCAAGGCGGCCCGGAGCTGACAGCCTCAGGGTAAACAAGGTGCGCGGGACATGGTAAAACAGCGCCGTGCCCTTTTCCGGAGAACGCGGCGATGACGTCCAAACTTGAACAACTCAAGCCATTCACCACCGTGGTCTGCGACACCGGCAATCTGGAAGCCATCAGCCGCCTGCGGCCCGTGGGCGCCACCACCAACCCGTCGCTGCTGCTCAAGGCCTGCGCCATCCCGGAATACGTCGAGCGATTGCGTGCCGAAGGGATCCGGCCGTTTGCGCGGGATCAGGAAAAACTGGAAAAGCTGCTGGCCAGCGCATGACTGCACTCTCTGCTTTGGCCCAACCCCGCACGTTGGTGTTCCTGACCTACCCGCACATGGGCTTGCTCGACCTGACTGGCGCCCAGACGGTGTTCTGGGCCGCGACCAAGGCCATGGCCGAGCGCGGTTTGCAAGGTTATGTGTTGCACAACGCCAGCCTGGCGGGCGGGCTGATGCCGACCGCCGAGGGCTTGAGCGTCGACACCGTCGCCTTGGCACAGTTTGACCCCGCTGCCATCGACACCCTGGTGGTACCCGGCGCGCCGGCCATTGAGCAAGCCATGCTGGAAAATACCGCGCTGGTGGACTGGTTGCGCAACGCCTCCGGCCAGGCGCGACGGACCGCCTCGGTGTGCAGCGGCACGTTTTTGCTGGCGCTGGCGGGCTTGCTGGAGGGGCGCCGCGCGGCAACGCATTGGGCCATGTGCGAGCTGCTCAAGCAACGTTTCCCGAGCATCGAGGTGGACGTGGACGCGATCTTCGTGCAGCAAGGCCAGGTGTGGACCTCGGCGGGCGTCAGCGCCGGGATCGACCTGGCGCTCGCGCTGGTGGAGGCTGACTGCGGGCGCGAAGTGGCGCTGCAAGTGGCACGCGAATTGGTGGTGTTCCTCAAGCGCCCCGGTGGCCAGGCGCAGTTCAGCCAGGTGCTGCAAGCGCAAACCGCCGACAGCGCCAGCTTTGATGCGCTGCATGCGTGGATCAGCGACAACCTGCGCGACAGCGACCTCAGCGTCGAGCGCCTGGCCGCGCAGAGCCATATGAGCCCACGCAACTTTGCCCGGGTCTATAAGCAAAAAACCGGTCGCACCCCGGCCAAGGCCATCGAACTGTTTCGCATGGAAGCGGCGCGCCGCATGCTCGAAGACTCCCAGCGCAGCATCGACCAGATCGCCGGGCTTTGCGGGTTTGGCGATGAGGAACGCATGCGCTGCACCTTCCACCGCCACCTGGCCATCTCACCGCGCGACTACCGCGAGCGCTTTTCCCGCTAGGCCGGCAGAGGTGGCAGTCATCCAGGGTTATATGTCCTTTCGGACAGGCCCTGCTGCTTTTACAGTGATCCGGCAATGCCTTGCGGCTTATCTGGTCTCTGGAGCAACCCCATGAAACAACACATTCTGATCATTGGCGCCGGGTTCGGTGGCGTGTGGAGCGCCTTGAGCGCGGCTCGGCTACTGGATAAACACGACCGCAACGATGTGCGCATCAGCCTGCTCGCCCCCCAAGCGGAGCTGCGTATCCGCCCGCGGTTCTACGAGCCCGATGTACATACCATGCTGGCCCCGCTTGATGCGCTGTTCGACGCTGTGGCCGTGACCTTTGTGCAAGGCGCCGCCGACAGCATCGACGCCACTAATAAGCAAGTGACCTACCGCAACGCGGCCGGCATCCCGGCCACCCTCGCCTACGATCGCCTGGTAGTGGCCGCCGGCAGCCGCTTGAACCGCCCCGGCATGGACGGCATCGAGCATGTGTTCGATGTGGATCAGATCGAAGACGCCGCGCACCTTGAAGCCCATATCAACGCCCTGAAAAACCTGCCCGACAGCCCGGCCCGCAATACCGTGGTGGTGGCCGGCGGCGGCTTCACCGGTATCGAGACCGCCACCGAAATGCCGGCGCGCCTGCGTGCGGCACTGGGTGAGACGGCCAACATCCGTGTGATCGTGGTCGACCGCGGGCCGCAGATTGCCGCGTCGATGGGCGATGGCATACGCCCATCGATCATCGAAGCCAGCCAGGCACTGGGGCTTGAATGGGTACTGAACACCTCGGTCGCCTCGGTGGATGCCGGTGGCGTGACCCTGGCAGATGGGCAGCGGATTGAATCGAGCACCGTGATCTGGACCATCGGCTTTCGCGCCAACCCGCTGACCGAACAGATTGAGGGCACCCGCGATCCCCAGGGCCGCCTGCACGTGGACGCCCACCTCAAGGTCAAGGGCCAGGCTGCCATCTTCGCCGCTGGCGACGTGGCCTACGCCCCCACAGACGCGCTGGGTAACTTCGCTGCCATGTCCTGCCAGCACGCCATCGCGCTGGGCCGCTACGCCGGCAACAACGTCGCCGCCGATCTGATCGGCGTGGCCCCCATGGCCTACAGCCAACCCAAATACGTGACCTGCCTCGACCTCGGCGCCTGGGGCGCGGTGTACACCGAAGGCTGGGACCGTCAGCTCAAGCTGGTGGGCCAGGAAGCCAAGGAACTCAAACAGCAGATCAATAGCGTGTGGATCTACCCACCGGCAGCGGATAGAAAGGTGGCGTTGGCGGCGGCGGATCCGTTGATCCCGGTGGCGTAGAACTTCGCGTTGCTCACTACAATGACAGGATGTGAACGATCCATTTTTTTGATGTCATCCACTTCCCGGTTGCGATGGAGCATCGCGCAGGCTACTCTTTCAACTCGCAGCAAGTGCTGCGATTGGACTTGGCGGTCCGACCAGATATAGGCGCAACGGCGCCCCCAACACGATTGCAGGCGCTTTTTTTGCGCCCGTGATTTCGTGCAATGGCGGGTTGCGCAGGGACTTCTTCGGAAGTGCCGGGTCCTATATCCCCGGTCCGCCAACCTTGCGTAATCCGCCACCCTAATTCTGCTTGGCGGCAGAAGGTGACGGCTCACTTAGATATAGGAGCAAGAACCATGACCTCATCTGATCGGTATATGCCCATAACGGGCCCCGATTGCACCATACCTACACTGCTAATCGATACTCAGGCGCCGCTTGATGCTTTGCATGACGCAGCAGTTTTTCGTATTCGGGCAGTCACTCAAGTTCTGGAAAACCTGGCACTTCGCGATGAAATCAGCAGCGATACCGTGGTGCTGCAGGACTTCGCGTCGCTGTTGAGTATTCCATTGCGGGACGGCTGCGATTTACTGGATGTGATCGGGCGTAGGCTAAGGGCAAGGATGTCGTAACCGAAAACAGGCGACCTTACGGTCGCCCTCTATAAACTCAGCAAATCAGCAAAGCCGCATTTATTCAGCGTACCTTGTGATAGTTGGCCAAAGCATTCATATATGCTGCTTTAACGGTCAGGCCTACAGTATCCAATACCTTCGCGTTAAGGGCAGCAAGCTTGTCACCTATCAAGCTTTGCCCCGCCTGCTTCAACTTGAGCCGGGAATGCCCGGCATATTTCGTGCCGGCGATATCCACCGTCAGGCTAACCTCACAGGCGTAATAGTCAGGAGAGTTCCAAGTCTTGACGAAGACTCTGTCGATCTCGACGCTGGTTTTGAGTGTCGAAGAGGGAGAAACGCCCACCGCACGCTTGGTGAAGTCGGTCCAGTCGTCAACAGGAACGTTGGCGAACCCCTCGTAAAGGCCGACATTGTAATTAGCAGCATGCCAAACAAGCTTGCTCGACTCCTTGCAGCGCGTACACTTTTCAGCGCCAGTCACTTGCACGATGTCGGCCTGTACAACACTACTTTTGATTGCCGCCAACTCGGCCTCCGTCGAGTACGCCGCGAAGTGCAACTGGTTGGTAACGCAACCACTGAGCCCTAACAGAACACATGCAACGATCAAGTACTTCATCAATCACCAATCCCTGTGAAATTCATTTATTAAGCGGCACACCCTGCCCAAACCGCCGAATCGCCAGGCAATACCCCACCAACGCCAGCCCCGCCAACAAACCGCCCGCCGCGCCGATCCAGGCGAAGCCGAAGTGGCTGCCCACCCAACTGCCCATCAACGCGCCGCCGCCGATGCCAATGTTGTAGATCCCGGAAAACATCGCCATGGCCACATCCGTGGCATCCGGTGCCAGCACCAGCACCTTGGACTGCATGGCCAGGCCAAACCCCATGATCGCCATGCCCCAGAAAATGCTCAGCCCCACCAGGTAAGACTCGGCGCCGCTCAACGGCAGCATCAGCGCCAGGCACGCGGCGAGGATAGACACTGCGCCGATCACGAACAGGTGGGGGTTGAAGCGATGCACCAGGCTGAACAACAACGAGCCGATGATGCCAGCACCACCGAACACCAGCAGGATCAGGGTCACGGCACTGCCGCCCAGGCCGGCGACGCCTTCGACGAAGGGTTCGATGTAGCTGTAGGCGGTGAATTGCGCAGTGACAGTCATTGCGGTCAGCACATAGAGCGCCACCAGCGCTGGGCGCTTGAACAGCAACGGCAGGCTGCGCAGGGAGCCGGAGTTCTGGCTGGGCAGCAGCGGCAAGGTGCGCGCCAGCCAGAACACAAGGGCGGCGGCGAAGGCGGCGATCACCAGAAAGGTGGTACGCCAGCCCATGGCCTCGCCCAACAGACGGCCCAACGGAATGCCCAGTACCATCGCCAGGGACGTGCCGGTGGCCAGCAAACCAAGGGCCTGCACCTGCTTGCCCTCTGGCGCCAGGCGTACAGCCAGCGAAGCCGTGATCGACCAGAACAACGCATGGGCCAGGGCAATGCCGACCCGACTGACCATCAGCAAGCCGAAGCTGGTGGCCACGCTGGAGAGAATATGGCTGGCGATAAACAGACCGAACAGCACAATCAACAATTTTCGCCGTTCGACGTTGCGGGTCAGCAGCATCACCGGCAGCGAGGTCAGCGACACAATCCACGCGTAGATGGTGAGCATCAGGCCGACGCTGGCCACGGGCATGTCAAAGCTGGCACCAATGGCGCTGAGCAGCCCGACGGGGACGAATTCGGTGGTATTGAACACAAACGCGGCCAGCGCGAGGGCGATGACCGGTTGCCAATTGGCTTGGGGGGTTGCGGCTGAAAGGCTCATTGACGGGCGCGGTACTCTGACAGTGATCAAGCGGCCACCCAGGACAAGCGCCGCCGCCGAGCATTCTATAGGTTTCTCGCACCGCTGTTGCTGCGGATCGTCGCCCCAGGGTTTATGGCGAGGTCATGGTAATCACGTAATTGCCCGACTGAATCAGCTTGCCAGCGCGGTCTACCAGCACGTACCGCTGATCGTAATAGCGCCCCTCGCCGGTGTCCGCTACCAGCCGCACATGGGGTGCGTCGACGCTGACCACCGGCGCGACACTGCGCACCTCGATTCGGCTGCCACGACTGGATTGGGCGCAACCGCGCAGTTCCATTACCGAGCCGCTGCGCGCATTTGTCGCACACCCTGACTCGACAATCGCGCCGCTGAACCTGATGGTGCCCTGCCCCACGGTCTGGGCGGCGCCGCAGGTACTTGCCCACAGGCCCAGGAGGCCAGTCATTACCGCAACACGACGAACGTTCATGCCGACACTCCTTCTTGGGTTAGTTAAGAAGTAAGTCGTCGGCACGCCGGTTAACTTGAGCTTATTTACCCGCGAATGAGAGGTGCATCACGGATCTACCTGCCCCATCAATTCAGGAATGCTCTCCGGCCGCTGGGCATAGCGTTGGGCCAACGCCGCGCAGACCATCAACTGGATCTGGTGAAACAGCATCAACGGCAAAATCAACACCCCCATGCTCGCCCCGGCAAACAGCACCTGCGCCATCGGCACGCCGGTCGCCAGGCTTTTCTTCGAGCCGCAGAACAGGATGGTGATGCGGTCTTCCTGGTTAAAACCAAACGCCTTGCCCAGCAGCGTCGACGCCACCAACACCAGGGCCAGCAACACGCAGCAGGCCACCACCAACCCGCCCAATTCCCACAGCGGGATCTGGTGCCAGATGCCCTCATTGACCGCCTCGCTGAAGGCGCCGTAGACCACCAACAGAATCGAGCCCTGATCGACGAATTTCAGCCAGGCTTTGTTACGCCCGACCCAGCCCCCAATCCAGCGGCTGGCGACTTGCCCGGCAATGAACGGCAGCAACAACTGCACGCTGATTTTGACAATCGCATCGACTGTGGAGCCGCCATCCCCATGCACGTTGAGCAGCAGCGCTACCAGCAGCGGCGTCAGGAAGATGCCGAACAGGCTGGACGCCGCCGCGCTGCAGATGGCCGCCGGGATATTGCCGCGGGCCAGGGAGGTAAAGGCAATCGCCGATTGCACAGTGGCCGGCAAGGCGCAGAGGTAGAGCATGCCCATGTACAGCTCGTTGCCGATCAACGGCGACAGCACTGGCTTGAGCGCCAGGCCCAGCAACGGAAACAGTACGAAGGTCAGGCTGAACACCAGCAAATGCAAACGCCAGTGGCCGGCACCGGCGACGATGGCCTTGCGCGACAGCTTGGCGCCGTGGAGGAAAAACAGCAGCGCGATGGCCAGGTTGGTGACCCAGCCGAACGCCACGGCGGTCTGGCCGCTGGCGGGCAGCAGTGAGGCGAGGATCACGGTGGCGATCAGGGTGAGGGTGAAGTTGTCGGGGAGAAACCGGGGCCGGGTCATAAGCAATTCTTCCAGGGGTTGCCAAGAGCGTCGCGACGACTCTAACGTAACCACCTGTTACCGACTAACGCCAATGAGCCAGTAAATGCCGCCTAAAGGACATGAAAAAGCCGTGCGCCGCAGTGTACCTGGGCTTTCCAGCCTGCCGAGGCCGGTGTACGGGCGTACTGAATCCTTGCCCAACCGGGCGCTGACACGACGCCACAGCCACCCGTGGGTGCAGTTGTCCTACGCGATTTCCGGGGTGCTGGAGATCCAGACCAGCGTCGGTCGTTTCGTCGCGCCACCGCAGCGCGCCGTATGGATTCCGGCAGGCATGCCCCATCGTGTGTTCAGTTCGCCCCATACGGAAATGCGCAGCTTGTACCTCGATTGCAGCGTCACCGCCTGGGCCGCCGAGCGTTGCCAGGTGCTGGAGGTGAGCAGTTTGTTACGCGAGCTGATCCGCAACTTCAGCCAATTGCCGGTGGAATATACCGAGGACGGGCCGGACGGGCGCCTGGCTCAGGTACTGCTCGATCAGCTCGCCGCCGCGCCCCAGGTGGATTTGATGTTGCCGCTGCCTCACGACCCACGGCTGCGGCAGATCTACCGCAGCCTCAACCTGCATCCCGAGCAGCAGACGACGTTGGGCGAGTGGAGCCGAAAGCTGGAGGTTAGTGAAAAGACCCTCAGTCGGGTGTTCCTGAGTGACACCGGGCTGACATTCCGCGCGTGGCGCCAGCGCCTGCGCCTGTTGAGCGCCCTGCCCGCCCTGGAACAAGGCGAGCGGGTGACGGATGTGGCACTGGGGTGTGGCTATGAATCGACCTCAGCCTTTATCAATGCATTTCGTCAGCAGTTCGATTCCACCCCCGGTGAGTTCTTCCGCTGACCCTCCCACGACGCAAATAATCCCCAAACCCACGCTCGGCTGGTATTGTGCCGCGCTTTGAAACACAGCAACCGACTGCGAGGAATGGACGTTGAACACTGACGAAAAAATGACCGGGGACCTGTTCGAGGTTGATAAGCGCCTGTCACTCAAGCCCGTGGTGGACTTCAACGCCTACCTGCGCAGCGCCTTCGGCGACGGCCCTTGCACCTGCGTGCGCTGCACGGCCAACGGCGGCGATGAAAGCGGCTATGAGTTCCAACACACCTTCACCTTCGACGCCAAGCCCCTGCACCGTCGCTTCGCTTCGACGGCGGGCAGTGATGTATTGATGGCGTTGAAGAAGGCATGGTTGTCGTACACCAAGGCCGAGCTGCCGCTCAGTGGTACGTTGGCGCTGGATACGGTCAAGGAGTTTGTCGAGCCACAGTGGCACAAACGCCTGGCGCCGCTGTTTGTCGCCAGCGGGTTGGTCAAAGATGTCGAAGGTGAATTGCGCATCCAGCCGCAAGCCGCAGCCTGACACCGGTTAATGTGGGAAACACCACTGTCGAAGCAAAGAAGAACCAGCTCCCACATTGGTCATGCATCGCCCACAAAATCAGCGTCCGGCACAGATCCCCTGTGGGAGCGGGCTTGCCCGCGAAGGCGGCGTGTCAGTCACTGAATATTCAACTGAACCACCGCTATAGCAGGCAAACCAGCTCCCACATTTTTCCGGTTATTGGCCTAGAACCCGGGAACGCTTTGTACGCGCAACTCAGGGGTCAGTTCGTCCAGCGGCTCGGTCAGCGGCCGGTCGCTCCCACCCGGCAGCAGGATCACCTTGCGGCATTCCTCCTCGGCTTTATCAAACAGCTCATACCCCCGCGCCGCCTGCTCCAGGGGCAGCCTGTGAGTGATGATCGCCTCCGGATGCAGATGCCCCAGCTCGATGTGCTCCAACAACTCCGGTAAGAACCGCTGCACATGGGTCTGGCCCATCTTGAAGGTCAGGCCCTTGTCGAAAGCATCGCCAAACATGAAGCCATGGATAAACCCGGCATACACCCCGGCGACGCTGACCACACCACCGCGACGTACGGCGGCGATGCACTGGCGCAGCGCCTTGCCGCTGCTGCCCTCGATCTTGAGCGCGGTGAGCAGGGTTTCCGTGGTGCTGCCCTTGGCCTCGAAACCCACCGCGTCCACCACACCATCGACGCCGCGCATACCGGCGGTCTGGCGGATGATGGTGTCCGCCGGGTCTTCGTCTTCTTCGAAGTTGATCGGGATCACGCCGTAGGTTTTCTGCGCGTAGGCCAAACGATACGGATGGTCGTCGACCATGAAGATCTGCTCGGCACCCAGCATCTGCGCGCATGCCGCACTGAGCAGGCCCACGGGCCCGGCACCATAGATGGCCACGCTGGAGCCTTTGCCGATGCCAGCGTTGGTCACTGCCTGCCAAGCGGTGGGCAGGATATCGGAGAGGAACAGCACCTTCTCATCCGCCAGGGTGCCGGGCACCTTGAACGGCCCGGTATTGGCCTTGGGCACCCGCACCCACTCCGCCTGACCGCCGGGAATACCGCCATACAGGCGGCTGTAGCCAAACAGCGCGGCACCCGGTGGGATGGATTTTTTATTCAGGATCGCGCCGCGCCCATCGTTGGTGGTTTCGCAGGCGGCGAATTGCTGGAGCTGGCAGAAAAAGCAATCGCCACAGGCAATCACGAACGGAATCACCACACGGTCGCCGCGTTGCACGGCGGTGACGGCCGGGCCGGTTTCTTCGACGATGCCCATGAACTCATGGCCGAAGATATCGCCGTGCTCCACGGTCGGGATCTTGCCCCGGTACAGGTGCAGGTCCGAGCCACAGATCGCGGTGGCGGTGACCCGCAGAATGATGTCGTCGGGTTGTTCAATGATCGGATCGGGCACGGTATCCACCTGCACCTTGTGTGCGCCCTGGTAAGTCATCGCTCGCATGCTCTGCGCTCCTGCCGTTGAGGGGTTACTGATTAAGGGCGGAGCAAGACCATCAGTGTTCCATCAACCTCGATCAAGACCCGATCAATGGTCGCCGCGAGTCTGGGCCAACAGCAGGTCGACTACCTGGCGCAAGCTGGCAAGCGCATCGGCGCCGCTCGCCTGGGCCTGGGCCTGCAGGCGCAACTGCTCGGCCGCGCTGTTGCCGCGTCGCAGCAGCGCCTGCAGGGTATCGAACAGCAGCGGCTCGCCCATGGCCTCTGCGGTGGCGGCAAAGGTCTGCCGGGCGCACTGCAGCCATTGCTCAGCGCTGCCCAGGGTGCCTGCGTCGTCCAACGCGAAGGTGCCGGCGGCACCATAACGCTTGGCCTGCCAGCGATTTTCCTTGAGCAGCCAGCGCGCCTCGGCACTGAACCTGGCGCCAGGGCGCTGCATCGCGCAGGCATGGGCGATCATTACCCGAAACAGCGTGGCGAGGGCCAAGGCATCCGCCAACCGTGGGCAGGCGTCGGTCATGCGCAGTTCCAGGGTGGGATAGCGTGCCGCTGGGCGGATTCCCCACCAGCCATTGCCATCGGCCTTGATCGCGCCGATGCGCTGTAACATGGCCAGGTAGCGCTGGTACTCGGCCCAATCGCTGAAGTGTTCCGGCACGCCCATGCGGGGCCACTCGTCGCACGCGGCCTGGCGGTAGCTCATGAAGCCGCTGGGCGCGCCGTCCCAGAAGGGGGACGAGCAACTGAGCAGCAGCAACAACGGCAACCACGGCGACACCTGGTTCATCACCGCGATACGGTCCAGCGTTTGCGGCACCTGCACATGCACATGCAGCCCGCACAACACACTGCGCCGCGCTACATATTGAATATCGTCGAACAGGTGCCGGAAATGCGCCTGATCGGTTGGCCGCTGCTCACGCCAATCGGCCAGGGGGTGGCTGCCGGCGCACACCACACCGAGGCCGAACTCAGCCAGGGATTGCGCCAGGTTGCCGCGCACTGCCCGGAAGTAGTCCGCCGCTTCGGCGCTGGAGGTGAACACCGGAGAGGCCGCCTCGATCTGGCCCTGGAACATCTCAAACGAGAAGCCCGCGCCAATCGCTTCGCGACAGGCCGCCAGCACTGCCGCCGAGGGCTCGCCGACCATCTGGCGGCTGTGCAGGTCGGTGATGAAGTATTCCTCTTCAATGCCAAAGGTGAGCATCGGGTATTCAGCGCAATCGGGTGACAATCAGTGCGACCACGGCGATGCGCTCCACCTGCTCATAACCTGGCTTTTCCAGTTCTTCACCGAAAACATCCGGGTCCAGTTCGCGGTAGGTCCAGCCGTAGGCGTCGCTGCCCAGCAGCGGCTTGACCGCCTCCAGGAAGGGGTCGCTGCCGGCCACCATCGCCACCCCGGTATACAGCAACAGGCTACCGCCGAGGGCCAGGCGCCCGATGGACTCACTGACGATGCGCAGCGACAACTGCTCCCCCAAGGCGCCGCCGCCATGGCGATAGGCGCGCTGGCGGTCATCTTTCATGTACGGCGGGTTAGCGACGATCAGGTCGAATTCGCCCTCCACACTGGCCAGCACATCACTGTGGTACACGCTGACGTTATTCAGCGCGGCCAGCTCGGCATTCACCGCGGTCATGCGCAGGGCACGGGGGTTGATATCCACCGCCAGCACCTGGGCGTCATGCCGGGCTTTAGCAATCACCAGCGCACCGACGCCGGCGCCACAGCCAATGTCTACAGCGCGCTTGAGCGGCTCGAAACGCTGTTGCAGATAGGCTTCGATCACGTGGGCAAAGCGGTAGCTGTCGGGGCCGAAAAACACCGCGTCCGCCTGGTCGGTGGGATAAGGCGAATGGGCGAACAGCAGCCCGTCGAGGCTCGACCAACGCACTGCGCTGCGCCATAACGCGCCGTGCTTTTCGATCACATCCGCTTGCTGCAATTCTTCGCGCAGGGCCTCGGGCAACAAGCCTTGATCGAACGGCATCGACCAACCGAACACATCGCGCAGCGTCATTGCCAGGGGCGTCGTCAGCCGCCGATAGACACGCTCATGGGTCAAGGGCGTTGGCGTGATAAAGCGATAACCACCCTCCTTCAACCCCCGGCCCAAATTCAACAAGGCACGATCAGCCAGTTGTTGCGCAGACATAGGCACATTCCTTAGCGCAGGCGCGCACGCAGTTGGATAAAGCGGCGAGTGGCATACAGCCCGGCAGGCGTGCAGTGACGGCGTGCCGACAGCCACGGGATCAGTGCATTGAGCTGCTGCACATCGGGCAAGTTGCACAATGACTCCGCCAGGGCCTGGGTATCAGGATCCGCGGGACGATGCTGCTCGCGGGAAAACCGGCTGCCGCGTCCCGGCCGCACGGGCGGCACGCGTTCGCTGGTAACCCATTCACCCGCAATCCAGTCATGGATCAGTTGTTTTTCATAACCGCTGAACACCCCGAACATCGCGGCGCCAGCGCCCTCGATCAATTGCCAGAAGCGGCTGTTGGCGGGGTCCTGGTTGTGTTTGATCCAGCCTTTGTCTTCGAGGGCCTTGAGGAACGCGCCGATCTGCCCAGGCTGGGCCAGCCATTGGTTCACGGTCTGCCCTTCGAAGCGGCAATAGTCCGAATGCATGTGCTGGCCGAAGGCGCGCTTGCGCTCAAGCATCGCCACCACCTCGTCCTGCAAGTTGAATTGTTTGATGATAGACGTGGTACCCAGGCCCAAATCATTCAGACGGTAGCCTGCCGCCACACGGCGATAGAAGTCTGCCCTTCCCTCGCCCAGCGGCAACAGGTTCAGCACCGATTGCGCCGCCTTGCTCGCGTGGCCGCTGCTGGCGTTGTCGATGGTGACATGCAGCGTGAAGTAATAAGGGTCGATACCCAGCTCACTGAGTTCATAGGCGGTGATCAACAGGTGCAGCGGCAGTTGCTCGTAACCCAGGTTGAAGCCAATGACCTCCGGCAGGAACTCGTCGGCGCACACGCCAAGCGCCAGTTGCAGCGCGCCTTGCAGGTAATGGTCATCCTCAAGGCCGGCTTCGCTGTCGGCATCGTGTTCGCTGAGCAACTTGCGGTAGATCACCACATGGTTCTGCGCGGCTTCACCGTCGCCCAATTCTTCCAGGTAAGTGGTGAGCAGGCCGTCGAAGCGCTGGTCTTGCCAATAGCGCAGCAAGCCATAGAGCCAGGCGCCGTCGACCTGTTTGGTGGGTGCCACGCGCTGCAGAAAGTACAACGCATGGGCCTTGTTCTGGAAATACCGTCGTGGCCCCCCTTGCTGGCGCTGCTCAAGGTAGTCGGCATAGGCCTGGGCCACCTCGGCGCAGCGTTGCTCGACCCAGGCCATCAGCTGTTCGGGCGCCTCAGGCAAGTCGCAGTCGGTGTCCTCTACCAGGGCCAATTGATCGTGCAGGTATTCACGCGCCAGTTCGGTGGCGTCTTGGGTTTCGCCATGCAGCTGTTGGTAGACCCGTTGATGGCGGCCCTGGGCCGAGTCGGTGAGAGAGGCCGGCTGGCCAGACAGCGCTGTAAGGAGTGTCATGATGGCAGTTTCCGCAAAGTCCGTTACAACGGGCCTCCCACAAGGTGGCCCCGCAAGAGCGCTCAACATCACGCGCTTCTAAAATGCAGAGCCTCGGGGCGTGCGGAAAATTCAAATGAGGTTGGGTTGGGAGGGATAAGCGGTCTTTTGTCAGGGCTCACAAAACCAAAAAATGCCTGTAGGAGCGAGCTTGCTCGCGAAAAACGTCAACGATAACGCGTGCTTCCTGAATAAACGCGGCGTCGGTGAGTTCTTCGCGAGCAAGCTCGCTCCTACAGGGGTTGAGATGGCGCTGTTACTTACGCGCCGCCTCCCACTGCTTGAGCAGGTCGTTGTAGTTCACGGTTTCGCCCTTGGGCTTTTCGTTGGCCAGTTTCGGCTTCGGTGCACCCGGCTGGTCGAACCAGTATTGCGCGTCACGCTCGGGGTTCATTTTCGGGCCGCACACCGGTTGCACCTTGGAGCGTTCCAGGCGCGTCATGATCGCATCCTGCTCCTTGGCCAGGTTGTCCAGCGCCTGTTGCGGGGTCTTCTCGCCGCTGGCCGCTGCGGCGATATTGCTCCACCACAGTTGCGCCAGGCGCGGGTAGTCCGGCACGTTGGTGCCCGTCGGGGACCACTCGGTGCGGGCCGGGCTGCGGTAGAACTCCACCAGCCCCCCGAGTTTGGGCGCCATGTCGGTCATGGCCTGGGAGTTGATATCGGACTCACGAATCGGCGTCAGGCCAACGATGGTTTTCTTCAGCGACACCGTTTTTGAGGTCACGAATTGCGCGTAGAGCCAGGCCGCGAGTTTCTGCTTTTCGGGCGTGGACTTGAGGAAGGTCCATGAACCTACGTCCTGATAGCCCTTCTTCATGCCCTTTTCCCAATACGGCCCGACTGGGGACGGTGCCATGCGCCATTTCGGCGTACCGTCGGCATTCACCACCGGCAGGCCCGGTTTGACCATGTCGGCGGTAAACGCGGTGTACCAGAAGATCTGCTGGGCGATGTTGCCCTGGGACGGCACCGGGCCGGATTCGGAGAAGGTCATGCCCGCCGCTTCCGGTGGCGCGTAGGCTTTCATCCAGTCCACGTATTTCTGCGTGGCGAATACTGCCGCCGGGCCGTTGGTGTCGCCGCCGCGGGTGACGCTGGAGCCCACCGGGTGGCAATCCTCTACACGGATGCCCCACTCGTCCACCGGCAAACCGTTGGGCAAGCCTTTGTCGCCGCCGCCGGCCATGGAGAACCAGGCATCGGTGAAACGCCAGCCCAGGGACGGGTCTTTCTTGCCGTAGTCCATGTGCCCATAAATGCGCTTGCCGTCGATTTCCTTGACGTCTTCGCTGAAGAACTTGGCGATGTCTTCATAAGCCGACCAGTTCACCGGCACGCCAAGGTCGTAGCCGTATTTCTCCTTGAACTTGGCCTTCAGCTCCGGCCGCTCGAACCAGTCGGCGCGGAACCAGTAGAGGTTGGCGAACTGCTGGTCGGGCAACTGGTAGATCTTGCCGTCCGGCGCGGTGGTGAAAGATAGGCCGATAAAGTCCTTGAGGTCCAGGGTGGGCGAGGTGAAATCCTTGCCTTCGTTGGCCATCAGGTCGGTGATGGATTCGGTCTTGCCGTAGCGAAAGTGCGTACCGATCAAGTCGGAATCGTTGACCCAGCCGTCATAGATGTTCTTGTCGGACTGCATCTGGGTTTGCAGCTTCTCCACCACGTCGCCTTCCTGCAGCAGGTCGTGGGTCAGCTTGATGCCGGTGATTTCACTGAAGGCCTTGGCCAGCACCTTGGATTCGTACTCGTGGGTGGTGAGGGTTTCCGACACCACGTTGATCTTCATCCCACGGAACGGCTCCGACGCCTTGATAAACCACTTCAACTCTTCAAGCTGCTGGGCTTCGGTAAGGGTCGAGGGTTTGAACTCGCTGCCGATCCATTTTTTCGCGGCATCTTCATACGCATCGGCCCAGGCCGAAGCGCTCAAACCACTGAGGGCCAGTACGGCGGCCAATGAAATGCTATGTCGCAGCTTATTGTTTTTATTCAACATAGAGACCTCCAGGTTAATTTCAAACGGGGCTTGTAGGAGCGAGCTTGCTGTGGCGAGGGAGCTTGCTCCCGCTGGGCTGCGAAGCGGCCCCAAAATAGATATCCGAGTCGGTTATCGGTTTGGGAGTGCTGCGCACTCCAGCGGGAGCAAGCTCCCTCGCCACACAAGCCCGTGCACAGCTAGCCCCAACGCATCACACTCAACAGCCATACCAGGGAGAGCGCGGACGCCACCCAGATGCTCCAGTCGGTAACGCCGATCACCAGCAAATGCAGGTAGGCGCTGCCGAGAAGACCGATAAACAAGCGATCGCCACGGGTGGTGCTGATCGGCAGCAGCCCGCGCCGGGGGATGCTCGGCGAGCGCAGCTCCCAGGTGGTCATGCCCGCCAGAATCAGGGCGATACCGCCAAAAAACAGCGCAGTGGGGGCGGTCCAGGCCATCCATTCCATCATCGATTCCTCTAGACCCGGCCCAGGGCAAAGCCCTTGGCCACATGGTTGCGAACAAACCAGATCACCAACATGCCAGGGAGGATAGTCAACACGCCCGCTGCCGCCAGGACGCCCCAATCAATCCCCGATGCTGACACCGTGCGGGTCATCACCGCCGCGATGGGCTTGGCGTTGACCGAAGTCAGGGTGCGCGCCAGCAGCAGTTCGACCCAGGAAAACATAAAGCAGAAAAACGCCGTGACGCCGATGCCGGAGCCGATCAACGGAATAAAAATCTTCACAAAGAACTTGGGAAAACTATAGCCATCGATGTAGGCGGTTTCGTCGATTTCCTTGGGCACGCCGGACATGAAACCTTCCAGGATCCACACCGCCAACGGCACGTTGAACAGGCAATGGGCCAACGCCACGGCGATGTGCGTATCGAACAGGCCAATGGATGAATACAGCTGGAAGAACGGCAGCAGGAACACCGCCGGCGGCGCCATGCGGTTGGTGAGCAGCCAGAAGAACAAGTGCTTGTCACCGAGGAAGCGGTAGCGCGAGAACGCATAGGCCGCCGGCAACGCCACACTCAGGGAGATCACCGTGTTCAGACTCACGTAGTACAGCGAGTTGAGGTAGCCCGTGTACCAGCTTGGGTCGGTGAAGATCACCTTGTAGTTGGCCAAGGTGAAATCCTGCGGAAACAGGGTCAAGCCGCCGAGGATTTCGGTGTTGCTCTTGAAGGACATGTTCAACAGCCAGTAGATCGGCACCAGCAGGAACAGGATGTAGATCAGTAATGGAATTAGCTTGCGTTTGCTCATGCTGGCGGCCTCAGCGGTTGGCGTCGGAATGGGTCATGGCGGTGTAGAACAGCCAGGACACCAACAGGATGATCAGGAAGTACACCAGGGAAAACGCCGCCGCCGGGCCCAGGTCGAATTGGCCGACGGCCATTTGAGTAAGCGTCTGACTCAGGAAGGTGGTGGCATTACCCGGTCCGCCGCCGGTGAGCACGAAAGGTTCGGTGTAGATCATGAAGCTGTCCATGAAGCGCAGCATCACCGCGATCAGCAGCACGCTTTTCATCTTCGGCAACTGGATATGTCGGAACACCGCCCAGGCCGATGCACGATCAATCCGCGCGGCCTGGTAGTACACGTCCGGAATGGCCCTTAAACCTGAGTAGCACAGCAGCGCCACCAGTGAGGTCCAGTGCCACACGTCCATCACCAGCACGGTGACCCAGGCGTCCATGGTGTTGGCCGCATAGTTGTAGCTGATGCCCATGGCGTTGAGGGTCGAGCCCAGCAGGCCGATGTCGGCACGGCCAAAAATCTGCCAGATAGTGCCGACCACGTTCCACGGAATCAGCAAGGGAATGGCGAGGATGATCAGCACCAGCGAGGACCAGCGGCCCTTGGTGGGCATGGTCAGGGCGATGGCGATGCCCAGCGGGATCTCGATCAACAGCACGCAGGCCGAGTAGATGAACTGGCGCAGCAGCGAGTCGTGCAGGCGTGGGTCGAGCAGCACCTGCTTGTACCAGTCGGCCCCGACGAAATAGCGGCTGGATTGGTCGAAAATGTCCTGCACCGAATAGTTGACCACGGTCATCATCGGGATCACTGCACTGAACGCCACCAGCAGGAACACCGGCAGCACCAGCCACCAGGCCTTGTTGTTCTGCACCTTGTTCATGGCGCCACCTCCAGCAAATAATCGTCGGCGTAGAGCATCAGCCATTGCGCGGGGAAGCTGACGGAGGCCTTGCCTTCCGGTACCGGTTTGTCCTCGGCCAGGCGCACCTTGAGGGTGGCGCCATCGAGGTTGAGGGTCATGATCTTGTAGGTGCCGAGGTCTTCCACATGTACGACGTCGGCTTGCAGGGCGTCAGGGTTGTACTCGTCCCACACGTGGATAAATTCCGGACGAATGCCGACCTGGAGCTTTTTGTAGTCGGTGGTGTCGAGACGTTGCTGCATCGCTTCGGACAGCGGCAACAGGGTATTGGCGAACCCTACACCGCCAGCCTTGGCTTGCACCTCGATCAGATTCATCCCAGGGCTACCGATGAAGTAACCGACAAAGGTGTGGCTGGGCCGCTCAAACAATTCACGCGGCGTACCGAACTGCACAATCTGCCCGCCGTACATCACCGCGATCTTGTCGGCGAAGGTGGAGGCCTCCAGTTGATCGTGGGTGACGTAGACCATGGTGATATTGAACTGCTCGTGAATCTGCTTGAGCTTGCGCCGCAGTTTCCACTTCAGGTGCGGGTCGATCACCGTCAGCGGCTCGTCGAACAGGATCGCCGACACGTCATCGCGTACCAGGCCACGGCCCATGGAGACTTTCTGTTTTTCGTCGGCGGTGAGGTTACGGGCTTTTTTGCTCAGCAGGTTTTGCAAGTCGAGGACTTCGGCGATCTCCTGCACCTTGCTGTGAATTTTCGCTTCGGCCATGCCCTGGTTGCGCAGCGGGAACGCCAGGTTGTCGAACACCGTCATGGTGTCGTACACCACCGGGAACTGGAACACCTGGGCGATATTGCGCTTTTCCGGGGTCAAGTCGTTGACGACTTGGGTATCGAACAGCACCTGGCCTTCGGACGGGCTGAGCAGGCCGGAAATGATATTGAGCAGCGTGGACTTGCCGCAGCCCGACGGCCCGAGCAAGGCGTAGGCACCGCCCTGCTCCCACACATGATTCATTTCCCGAATGGCGTAGTCTTCTGGCCCTGTAGGCGTAGGGCTGTAGCTATGGGCCAGGTTGCGCAAATGGATCTCGGCCATCAGGCAACCCTCGCGACACGGCGTCCGGGGGCCTGGACCAAGCGGCCCTGACCATCGAACACAAACAGTTTATGGGTGGGGATATACACGCGGATCGGCGCGTCGACATCGTATTCATGCACCCCCGGCAGGTGCAGCACCAGCAGGAAATGCTCACTGCGCACATGCAGGAAGGTTTCCGAGCCGCTGATTTCGGCGACTTCCACGGTCACCGCCAGCTCCAGGTCATCATCGTTGCTGGGCACCAGGCTGATATGGCTGGGGCGCACGCCAAAGCGGAATTCGCCTTCGCCGATAGGACGCAGGTCAACATTGAGTGGGAAATGCACGAAATTGGCGAAGCTCACTTCGTTGCCGCTGATGCGCCCTGGCATCAGGTTGATCGGCGGCTCGGAGAACAGCTCAGCGGCGAGGACCGTTTGCGGCTGATGGTAGACCTCGGCGGCCTTGCCGCTCTGAATCACTCGCCCCTCGTGAAGAATGGTGGTGGTGCCACCCAAGGCCAGGGCTTCGTTGGGCTCGGTGGTGGCATATATCGCGATGGTGTGGCGCGCCTTGAACAGTTCGCGCATTTCCTGGCGCAGCTCTTCGCGCAGTTTGTAGTCCAGGTTGACCAGCGGCTCATCGAACAGAATCAGTTCGGCATCTTTCACCAGGGCGCGGGCCATGGCGGTGCGTTGTTGCTGGCCACCGGACAATTCCAGGGGGTGGCGCTGCAGGAATTTCTCGATGCGCAGCATCTTGGCGGTTTCCAGCACCTTGCTCTGGATCACCTCCTGGGACACACCGGCCTGGCGCAACGGCGAGGCGATGTTCTCGAACACGGTCATGGTCGGGTAGTTGATGAACTGCTGGTAGACCATCGACACATTGCGCAGGCGTACCGGCTTTTGCGTGACATCCACGCCGTTCATCAGGATGCGACCGCTGTCGGGCTTGTCCAGGCCGGCCATCAGGCGCATCAGGCTGGTCTTGCCGGACAGGGTGCGACCGAGCAGGACGTTGAAAGAACCGGCTTCGAACCGCAGGTTGGCGTCGTCGATCCAGGTTTGGCCGTCGACAACGCGGGAGACATGTTCCAGGGTCAATGACATGACACGACCTTTTTTATTATTGGAATGAATCTGGTGCGTTGTCAGAGCGAGTTTCGTGCCAAAACCGCAAGCGCTTGATGTGTAAGGAGATGGGTGAATCATGATGTTCAGGAGTGAACAATCCGGCTGAACAACTGAACACTGCCGGGGTTGACAATGAACAGTTGTGAACAACACTTTATGCGCGACGAAGATCAAATGTGGGAGCGGGCTTGCCCGCGATGGCGGTGCATCAGTTTGTAGATGCTGTGCCTGACCCTCTGCCATCGCGGGCAAGCCCGCTCCCACATTGTTCGATGTCCGACATTAGATGGCGCAAGACCCGACAACAATAATAAAGAAGGTCGCACGATGGCCGAACCCTTGACCCACGACACCCTTATCCAGGAATCCTGGCGCCGTTGCCGCGCCTACGGCCTGGACCACCAGAGCGCCCCCAGCTTTGACCAACTGCCCGCCGAAGGCATTCGCCAGCTCCTGGAAAGCCAGCATTCCCTGGTGCAGACCACCCACCAGGAAGTATTGCCCTACTACGAGAACATCCTCAGCAATTCCAATTGCCTGATCATGCTGGCCGACAATCAGGGCCAGGTGCTGACCTCGTGGGGCACCCAGCGGTTTATCGAGCCCACGCTGGCCCGTGGCTTCAGCCCCGGCGCCAGTTGGATGGAACGCGCCAGTGGCACCAACGCCATCGGCACCGCACTGGCCTGCGCCCAGGCTGTGCATATTGAGCACGATGAACACTTCCTCAAGGCCAACCGCTTCATGACCGGTTCCGCGGCACCGATTTTCGACGCCCAGCGCGAAATCATCGCGGTGCTGGACGTGTCCAGCGACAGTTACCTGCCGCCCTCCCACACCCTGGGCATGGTCAAGATGATGAGCCAGACCGTGGAAAACCGGCTGATCCTCAACCTGTTTCGCGGCGAACATTTCCAACTGACCTTCAACACCGGCCTGAGCAACCTCGACAGCCAATGGGCCGGCCTGCTGATCTTTGATGAAAGCGGCCAGGTGCTCTCGGCCAATCGGCGTGCGGATAACTTGCTGGGCATCAGCCTCTCGCGGGTGATGATCGACAGTCTGTTCAAGGTGTCGCTGCTGGAGTTGCTCAACCAGCCGGAAGGGCTGCCCTTTGCGTTGCAAGCGGCGGGACGCAATCGGTTCCAGTGCCTGTTGAAGGGCCCCAGGCAGATGCCGGTGCAGGCCCGGGTGTTCAGCCAACCGCAGCCGCCAGCACCGACCTCGATCAACCTCCAGACCCTGCATTTTGGCGATGTGCGCGTGGAAAAAGCCGTGCGCCAGGCCGAGCGCCTGCTGGAAAAGGACATTCCGTTGTTGATTCACGGCGAGACCGGCGTGGGCAAAGAGGTGTTCGTCAAAGCCCTGCACCAGGCCAGTTCCCGCAGCCGGCAGGCGTTGATCGCAGTGAACTGTGCGGCGATTCCCGCAGAACTGGTGGAATCGGAACTGTTCGGCTACGAAAAAGGCGCCTTCACCGGCGCCAACCAGAAAGGCAGCATCGGCCTGATCCGCAAGGCCGACAAGGGCACGCTGTTTCTCGACGAAATCGGCGATATGCCGCTGCCCACCCAGGCCCGCCTGTTACGGGTATTGCAGGAGCGCTGTGTGCAGCCGGTGGGCAGTAGTGAGGTATTCCCGGTGGACTTGCGCATCATCTCGGCGACCAACCGCGCACTGCGCGAGCTGGTGCAGGCCGGGCGCTTTCGCGAGGATTTGTACTACCGCATCGGCGGCCTGACCCTTGAATTGCCGCCGTTGCGCGAGCGTACCGACAAGCAGGCGCTGTTCCAGCAACTGTGGCAACAACACCGCGAGCCGACGCAATGGGCCGGGCTGAGCGCCGAAGTGCTGAGGCTATTCGAGCAACACCCGTGGCCGGGGAATTTACGCCAAGTGAGCAGCGTGTTGCAGGTGGCGCTGGCAATGGCCGAAGAGCAGCCGATCCGCGCAGAGCACCTGCCCGATGATTTTTTTGTGGATATGCAGGCGACAGTGCCGCTGTCTAAACTTGAACACCTGGATGAAAGTCTCGACCTGAGCCAACGCCTGGAAGCCGTGGGCGGGAATATTTCCCACCTGGCGCGAGAGCTGGGGGTGAGTCGCAACACCCTGTACAAGCGCCTGCGCCAACACGAAGGTTGATTTAACGCCAGCTCCAGGAAACGCCGGTGTAGATACCACGCCCATCAGCGGGGGTGGAGCGTGCAGCGTCCATGCCTTTGTCGTCGTAGCCCGGCGTGACGGTGTTGGCGTAACGGCGGTTGGTGAGGTTGCGCAGGTCGACCCAGGCTTGCCAGTCCTGCTTGGGCGCGTCGTAGCCGAAGGTAGCGCCGAGGGTGGTGTAGGCCGCCGCGTAGTAGGTATTGGCGTAGTCCACCGCTACCCGTGATGCATGCTCGGTATTGAGGCTGGTGTAGAAACCCGTCGGGTGGCTGTAGCGCAGTTGCGCCTGGTAGTAGTGCTTGGGAATGCCGGGCAAAGTGTTGTCGCCGAAACGCTCGTCGTCGCGGTAGTGGAAGTCGCTGAAGGTGTAGGCCTGGCGCAGCTGGAGCTCACCGCTGCCGCCGCCGTCCCACAGCAGGCTGAGCAGGCTCAGTTCCACGCCCTGGTGCACGGTGGGGCTGGCGTTGGATTCGGCGATGATAGCGTTGCTGGTGGCAGTCTGGGCCTGGGTCTCTACAGAAAGCAGCTCGTGGCGAACTTCCGAGCGATAGAGCGCCAGGTCCCATTGGCCGAGCCAGGCGTCACCGCGCCCGCCGACTTCCAGGGTGGTGGCGGTCTGATTACGCAGCTTCACGCCTTCGCGCTGCAACCCCGTGGCTGCCCCACTGCCCGGGCCAAAGTATTTGTTCGAGCCCCAGATCATCGACCACGCGTGCGGTGGCTCTACCGAGCGGCTCAGGTTGCCGTAGACCTGCAACTGCGGGGTGAAGTCGTAACGCAGGCCAATGCGCGGCGCGTAATCCCAATCATGCTGACTGAGCGGTGCCTGGCCGTCAGGGTAAGTGACCTGGGTTTCGCGGCGCGTATAGATGGCGGCAAGGCCGGTGGTCAGCCACAGATCCTCCACCAGTTCCAGCTCGTTGCCTACATGCAGCACAGTATCGGAGCCCAGGTAGCTGTAGTCGCGGGTCTTGGTGCCGGGGGCATAAATGGCAGTATTGCCCGCAGGGATGCGCACGTATTCCGACGCGCCATTGTTCGGCATCGCCTGGGTAGTACGCAGGCCGAGAGTGGTGGTGCTGGCATGGCCGAACAGGCTGTCCTGCCGGATGTAATTCAGGGTGCCGCTGATATCGGTGTAGGCAACTTTGAGGCGGTTGGTGCCTTCGCGCAGGTCCATGGGGTAATCGTGATAGGCCAGCCCGACCTCGACCCGCGCATTATCGTCCAACCGCAAGGTGGTCTTGTTGGCAATCCAGGTAGAGCCCGGTTGCAGGCGCTTTGAATCGCGGGCGGCATTGAGGCTGTTGGCGGCACGCGGATCATGGCTGATCTGGTCACGCGTGAGCCTGCCGGGTGAATCGTTGGTGGTTTCGCGGTAACGCAAGTAGAAGCGCGTTTCCAGGTCCGGGTTAAAGCTATAGCCGAAATTGGCAGCGATGCCCTTGCCGCTGCCGGCGCTTTGGTGCTGATAACCGTCGGACTCCGAATCGGTGAGGCTGATGTAATAGTCGGCGTCCCCCAGCACTTGCCCGGAACTGACTTCACGCTGGGCATAGCCGCGACTGCCGACCTCATAGCGCACCTGTAGCTTGGGCGCGTCCAAGCCGGTGCGGGTGACGTAGTTGACCGCACCGCCCAAGGCCAATGCCCCCTGATCGAACCCGTTGGCGCCACGCAGCACCTCTACCCGGCTTTGCCACAGCGGGTCCTTGAGCTCATAGGGCGTGCCGCCTGGGCCGGTAAGCGGCAGGCCGTCGAACATTTCATACAGGCCGGAGGCATGGGCACCGGGGGCGCGGTTCAGGCCCGAGCCACGAATGGACACCTTCACCCCTTCGTTATTGGCCGCCTTGGCGTACACACCGGCCTGGTACTTGAAGACATCCTCGTTGGTGCTGACCCGCCCCTGCTGCACGCTGTCCATATCGATGTAATTGGTGCCACCGGGCACGCTTTTGAGCTGTGCCTGGGCGATTTCTGCGGCGCTGGCCTCAGCCGTGGTGACTTCAACCGGCGCCAATTGCAGGCTTTCAGCCTGTACCAGCGAACTGAGGGTCAAGGCGGCAAAAATAAACGGGGGGTGGCGCAGCAGCATGTGGGCAGGTCCTTGGAATCCGGGAACGTGCCAGGCCAAACCCACCACGCGAACAGTGATGGGAAGGCAGGCATGCCCGTCAGGTCACTCCTTGATGACGGACAGGGGCGTTTTAAAAACAGGATGGATCAGGTTTGCCCGTCAGGCGTTGCCAATGCCCGCATCAGGTCATCGGCATCCGACCCCGGCGGAAAGCGGAAGCCATACATTTCGTCAGTGGCGAGAATCTCCCCCAAGGTGTCGCGCAACTGGACCTCCGTGGGCGAGTCACGCAATAACTTATGCGCCGGCAGCAATAACTCGGCAGACACGCCCTGGGCGGTCGCGGCATCGATCACCGCATAGAGGATAAACCGCAAGCGTATTTCGCGATCCGTGGGCCAAACCGTTTTTCGTTTACCCAAGGGAGGGCCTCGTGTTTAAGAAAAATCCGAGGCTATTGCCCGCAGGCAGGCGTTTCAAGCAGCGCGAGGCAAGATAGGCCGCTTCCTACAACGGAAAGGGAAACACCGCACCGATTGGTCGATGCGATGGGCCTCACTGCACCGGCAGGAAATTCATCAGCAACAGGCTTTGTGCGTAATTGAGGCCAATGCGCCGGTAGCGCTCATCAAGGATTTGGGTCAGCAGGTCCAAACGCGCGACGATCTTGCCGAACTCAACGGCAAAACTGAGGTTACTGCCCTCCTCTGATATCTCGTTGGAAAACAACAGCAGCACGCCATTGGCATCCTGACGCTGACTGAGCAGCCAGGTGGCCTTTTCGATATTGCGCGCGGCATTGCTGACAAACTGCGGGTTGATCGAGTCGGTCACATAAAACTGCGTACGCCCGCCGTGAGCGGTCACGAGCATGCTGCCAATCGCGTAGATGAACGCGCCGACGCGGTCGCCGCGAAAGTCAGGGCTCAAGGAATAACTCAGGGCAGCCAGGTCACTACGATCTCCCAGTGCGGGCAAGGGACGGCGATTTTCGATGGCCTGACGGATTTGCCGGGCGGCGGTCACTGCATCCGGATACCCCGATTGACGCCACTGGTTGGGGTTGCGCAGGTAGAGCTTGCTCATCAGCAAGTAGAGGCTTTGCAGGTTGTCACGCATCCCCAGGGTGGCCATGCGGTCGACGCTGGTCTGGAAGAATTCATCCGGCTTGCCATCGCTGAACTGCCTGGCGATATCGCGACCCTGTTGTTGGCTGCAACCTGTTGCGCAGAGCGCGAAAACCGCAGCAAGCAGCAGCGGCCATCGGGAGGTAAAAACAGTTGACGTTCGATCCATCGGCACCGGGTCTGATTCTGTTGGCCACCCGTGGGAGTCGGGTGGCTGGGACAGGGTAGATCAGCAGAATGGAAAAAAGTGCAGCGGTGCAGGCCAGATAAGCATCGGACTACAGACGCTGATCTGACCCGACACTTGATTCCCCGGCGTGCTAGAGCACTACCGTCGCAAGCATCCCCAAGACGCCCAGGCAGAACCCGATCAACGCGCCCCGCCCTGGAGCTCCATGAAACAGCGCCCAGACCACCACAGGCTCCAGAAGCAATAACGAAGTGACCGAGACTACCGTGACAATCCAGATATCACCGACAACCACAAACCCCAGCCAATAGGCGCCCAGCAGGCAAAGCCCGGCAAAACACATCAAGACCACGGGAAGTACAAAGACCTCCCAGGAACCACTGCCGGCCTGGGCCAACTTGGCGGTCACCACCTCACTGTAGATTGCACAAAACTCACCGACCACCATCAACCCTAGAGCAAAAACTCCGAGTAATTCTTTGGACATATCAAAAACTCCTTCGTATTCAGCGCACTGTTTTTCAGCTCCCAGTCGGCAGTGCTGCAGCCGTTGTGAGCGTCGTTGCCTTGATACGAAGGGTTCTTGAAAAGGCCCGAATTACCGAAATGCTTGTCCATGCTCATGTCCTTCAAAGGGTTGAGGCTCAGCTATCCAATACAGTGCGTGCTGATCATAGAGGCATCGTGAAGCCATTCACAATTATGCGATGCCAATACTTAAGGATTACGGTTATTTAAATGAGCCGAAAGCCGCAATAAAAACCCGGCGCTGGGCCGGGTTTCATTGATCGGGAGGTCTTCAGGTAGCGGGGTGCTCACTTGCTACGGAGTCCGCCGCGTCTACATCCGACATGTCCTCCTCGATCGGGGCCTCGTCATCCGGGGGTAGCGGGATATCGTCCTCATCGCGCCTCGGGTCATGTCCCGTCTCATTATCGGTGTTACGAGTAACCGCTTGCTGGGAAATGTTGCCTTGGGCTTTCTCGTTGATTTCCATGCTGGCTCTCCGTGTATCGCTCGGGATATCCGTGCTTAAGATTGAGAGGAAGCAACGGATGGAGAGTGCCGGATGTTAGACGAATGGTGGTTCGTCTTTGAAAGGTATGAATGCGAAAAACAGCGTTTATTTGATTATCAGCACACCCAAACCCCAGAAACGCAAAAGCCCCGCTTTCGCGAGGCTTTCGTGTAAATCTTGGCGGGAAACCAGGGATTCGAACCCTGGAGACGCTATTAACGTCCGCCGGTTTTCAAGACTGCCGAGTTAGCTACAAAAATCAATAGCTTAGCCATTTATCGTTTCCGCAACTTAGAGTTTTTAACCAGCCTACAGCCAGCATATATCAAGGGGCGTACACTGGGTTGCGGAAATGATTTACCCCTCCTCCGGCGTCCTGCCGAACGATCTCCCAACTCCATAATTTGCCTGCTACGCTGTTCGCTCCACGGAGGAACTACGATGCCGAACTCAGACCTAATCCCTTCCCTGCTTTCCAAACTCTACGAAAACCAACTTGCCCTCGAAGCGTCCATCCTGGAGCTGTCAAATTGGGTTGAGCAACGTGGCTCCGCCGAGGTGGCAGACAACGTGCGAGGCGCCCTTTTCACAATCGGCCACAATGAAGAATTCATCAAAATGTCTCTGGCTGTCCTTATGACGGAGGAATGAGCGTTACTTGCAGGCCACCGTCCAGAGCTGATCCAGCTTAGTGGTATAGCTCTGGCTCATCATCTCTCGACGCATACCCCAGTCAGGGTTTGTAGGTACGCTGGCAGATCGAAGCGTTCCCCTTCCCCAGCGTTCATTGATCTGATCAAGAACCGTCATGACCTGGGTTGCCTCGGTCGGCTGCGATATTGCAAAAAGATCATCGGTGTATTCGCCTGGCTGGCACAGGTTGAGCAGCATTACCTCGGCCTTGCTGTATTTGAAACCCGGCCGGAAGATCCGATCGAGCGCGTCTACCGCCGCCTTCGTGAGCAGGCGCACGTCATCGGTAGGGTATGGCATATCTACCATCACCCCGTTGGCGTACTTGGCTTCCTCCGGGTTGAACATGCCTGTGCGGATGCAGACGCGGACCTTTTTGCAAAGCGAGTTCTGCGCACGCAGCTTTTCCGAGGCTCGCATCATGTAGGTGGCCACCGCCTCCTTGATCGGCGGCAGCTCAGTCAGCCGCTTGCCGAACATCCGACTGCAGCAGATTTCCTGCTTCGGCGGGTCGGGCTCGTCCAGCTCCAAGCACGACGTGCCGGCCAGTTCACGCGCCGTTTTCTCGATCACTACGCTGAATTTCTTACGGAGCGTCCAAGGATCTGCTTTGGCCAGGTCCATCGCTGACTTTATACCCATGGCGTCGAGGTGGAGTTTCATTTTGCGGCCCACGCCCCACACTTCGCAGACGTCAGTATTACGCAGGACCCAATCGCGCTTGACCGGATCGGTGATGTTCACTACACCACCGGTTTGAGCTTGCAATCGCTTTGCCGTGTGGTTGGCCAGCTTGGCCAAGGTCTTGGTGCTTGCTATTCCAACCCCCACTGGAATGCCAGTGCAGCGCAGCACCCGCTCCCTGATTTGACGACCCAAAGCATCCAGCCCAGGAATACCCGATAGGTCAGCAAACGCCTCATCGATGTAAAGGAAAGATGTCAACCCATGGACATGAGTGAAGCCCACGCCAACTCTAGTTTCCCGCTGAATACACCATGACCATGGATATCCACCTACGAAGCGCTTTCAGAGCCTAATCTGTCCATACCGAAAGCCGCTGTTGACTGCGAGCAGCAGGAGCTGACATCAGGTTAGGGTATAGCCCAGCCTGACACCGCAGCTTGTCAACATAATATTATTAGTTATGATTACTTTGAATCATTTTTTTTGGACGCTGGCGTAGAATGAGAGGCTCAATCACATGTCATTCCACCGGCTGCTGATGACATTCCTCACTCGAACCCCACCGTACCAATTCGAGAGAAGTGACGCTTCATGAAAAATCATCCTGACACAGTTGAGCTGTTACAGAAAATTGATAAGCTGCTGACGGCAGTGGAGTCGTTGCATAATTGCCTCCAAACCCTCGAAGCTGTACCCAATGACAGTTACGATATTGCCCGTACCCAATTGCGTAATGCGGCCCGCGAGGCCTCGCACGTGATCGAGCGCCATCGAAGCACGCAAGAACTGAATCAAAAATCAGAGCAAAACGTGCCGCACTCTTTGGCGTTGCTTGCTTCTGCCGAAGCGGCGGAATGGCGCGCCAATGAACTCAGAAAAAATGGCGATTATGCCGAAGCACGCCAAGCCAGCGAACGTGCCATTACGTTACGCCAAGCGGCATCGGAAGCTGCTGTGATTGAACGCCGGCAAGGCATGCACCTTGTGCAGCCAATTGGTTAGAAGTAGCAGTCTTCATGGCAACTACCGCAAAAACTCGATCCGTCACCGCTCATGTACCTATGCAGTTAGCCGAAAAGGTAGATTTAATGGCTGAGCGGCTGGAGCGCTCCAAGAATTGGATCGTCAAGCAGACTCTGGCTGCTTGGATAGACCAAGAAGGGGGGCGCAGTCGCCTGACACGCGAAGCGTTGGCCGATGTAGACGCTGGTCATGTGATTGACCACTAAGCTGTCCAAGCCTGGGCCGACAGCCCCAACACCGAATCGCCATTAGCAATCCCGAATTGATGGAGTTGAATTGCACCAGCAAAGCGCTTTCTGACCTTGCTCGCCTATATGAATTTCTGGCGACGGTGGTGGATCAGCCTGCCGCTGCTCGTACTGTACAGCAACTAACAGTTGCCCCGACAACGTTGCTGGCAAATCCACGCATCGGTGAGCGGCTAGATGAGTTCGAACCTAGCGATGTGCGCCGAATCCTGATTGGCCACTACGAGATGCGTTACGAAATTACGGGATCTATCGTCTACCTGTTGCGCGTGTGGCATAAACGCGAGAACCGATAGATAAATTTTTAACACAAATCGCATTCTCCGCGACGATTCCAGGGAGAGGATCAGTTCTCCTCAGAGTTGACAGCCAGAGTCTCGTTTCCTCGATATTGAATTTCAGACCCTGTATTTCCATAAGAACGAGAAAGTTTCTTGAGATTCGGTAATGCCCGCAGGTAGCACAGTGACGCTCCTCCCAATCGCCAATTGACCGTTGCAAACCAGTCTTTTGAGCGCATATCAAGCAGCCCATTTACCCCTCCATGGAGCAGCCGTGACTCTTGCGAGGCAGGGACAAAGCACAGTTAGATTTTATTGGCAACTTTACGGTAGCTGCTTATCGTGAGAAAGCCATATTCGTAGCGAATATTTTCCTTAAATTTTGGCACTCAACTTAATGAACAAAATCTCCGAACGTACGTTGGCTGGCTGGAATTTTACGTTGAGCACCACGAAGCGGGATCGCTGCCAGCGCCCTTGAAGGGCTCATGGGTGGCGATTTTTTAAATGCACACAGTCTCTACGCTGGCTTCAGATTCGTACCTGGTGGAATTGGTGGAAGCCGTTGAGCTGGCTCGCATTGCTTGGCGGGATACGGTTAATCACCTGCAACACGTTTCAGATGACGTTTGGCTGGGTCAGATGGAAGCAGTGGTGTGTCTTGAAATCCAATACAGAACCCAGCAAGAGCAGCTCTGTCGTTACCTCTACAAAACAGTAATGAGCAGTGGCGGATAATTGCTGCTCTTGGATAGCGCCAATCATTCAAGCCTACGCTGGGCGGGCTTTTTGAGCATCCGAGGGATACGATATCTGACAATCCATTGCCCGACACGGGTTTCAGATTAACCTTACACAGAGCGCTCGCCGAGATGAAGTTGCAGACCGTTTCCATTAAAGTCCTTGTACGTTACGGTCTCCCTGCTCATCTCAGAAGACCATCAGGAACCAGCCTTGCGGGGAGGCGAGTCTTGAACACAGGAGAAAAAATTATCTGAAACGCGGTGCCTCCAAGGTCTGCGTTGGGCTCATGACTTAGCGAACCATCTAGGTTCTTTACCAGTTCAGTGATCACCTTCATTCCCAGCCCCGACATTTTATGTACATCAAAGTCAGTCGGGAGGCCTCTGCCATTGTCGCTCACAGTCAAGCAGCATTGGTGCTGATATGGTGTTAAATGAACGTTGATTTTAGAGGCTCCATATTTCAATGCATTGGTCACCAATTCGTTAACAATCAGACCGATTCGGCTGAGTTGTTCACTATCCAACGCCAGTGGGACGGCGTCGACTGAGATTACCATCTGGCTTTCAGATCCCAGCATCGTAGATAAGCCAGCGCACAATTGGACGAGATAGTCAGCACTATCCAGCGTAGAGGCTGCCTTGCCGACATTAATATGTTTATGCACATTGGCTACAGCAAATATCTTGGTTGCCGCTCTGGAAATCTCCTTAGCCGCTTCAGAGCTGCCCAGCTGAGCACTTTGAATGCTCAACATCGACACAATCAGATGAAGGCTATTCATCACACGATGGTCGATTTCTTCGGCCATTAAGTGGGAATGATTCAGCGCCGCTTCCTTTTCCGCGATGGATCGCATAGCAGACAGGCGCAGCTCCAGTTGATCCATCACAACGCTTGCAAGATCCGTCAATGTGTCTAGCTGGTCTTGGGTGACCGTACGCGGCTGCGTGTCCAAAACACATAGCGTGCCAAGATTGAAACCGTCGTGGGTATGAAGCGGTACTCCCAAATAAAACTGTAACCCGAATTCGCCTGCGACGAGGGGATTAACGAGCGTACGAGGGTCGTGTCTAGCGTCCGTTACTAACCAAGGTTCTGCCTGGAGGATCGCGGAAGAACAAAGGCCTGAATTGCGGGGAATTTGTTTTACGTCGAGTCCGTGATGAGATTTGAACCAGATTCGGTCTGTATCGACGATGCTCACGATTGCTATCGGAGTTCCAAGAAGACGAGCTGCTATCGCGGTCACACGATCAAATGCGCCATCCGGAGGCGTGTCTAGGATGGCGTACCTGCGAACAGCGTTCATCCTGAGCGCTTCCTCTTGAGCGGACTTACTAGAACTGACGGGATGAGTCACGGTGTTCATAGTGTGCACTCACAGGAATAAGGCCAGTAGCTGTGCTCTCGGGTTCGATGGAATGCCCCAAAAAAATTGGAACTTTTCTATGGCCTCGCGCACAGGGAGCAAATTGGATGATAGCAGAGTGTGCATTGCTACACTATTACGTGCGGAACAGCTGGACATCCTACGCTGCGCTCAGTGCGCCGGTATCTTGTGGTTAGAAGAAACCAAAAGGTTAGCGTACGTTTTTTCCGGGTTCTCTCGGCCGCCTTCCGGAACACCCCGGATGGCAGAAGTCCGCATCCGACACTAGGTTCACGCCAGCATGACGATAAGCCTGGACGATCAAACGCGAGCAGAACTGCCTCCGGTCGGCCACGAAGGCAGCTAACAGTAACCGTCTGGCCAACTCACCGCTCAGCACACAGACCAGCTCGAACAGGAATGAATGGAAAGCAAAGTCTTGCCCGCAGGTATACCGATTGACTAAGCCTATATCTGACGTAGCTCATGCAGAGCTTGGCAACGGGTCGCAATCGGCGACGGCTTCATTGTATACTTCGGTTCCGCATACCCCTTGAGCACAGGAACATCAGCATGACTGTACTCCAAACGATCTACTGGCAGCCTACGCCGCCTTAGCGCTACGCCCCCCTCGCAACACCTGCTTCCGCTAGTCTCGCTCGCGGGCGCACACTGCTGTACGCCTGGTTTTTGCACCTCAAGCACACAGCAAAAAATCCTCAAAATTTGAACTTGTATCGATTCGTTCGCCATTCCTTTGGCGTGCGCGATGCTTTGCCTTGGATATTCTGATGCTGCAATCGCTCAAACAAACGTGGTTTTCCAACGTCCGTGGAGACGTGCTAGCAGGTCTCGTAGTCGCCCTGGCATTGATCCCGGAGGCCATTGCCTTCTCGATCATTGCCGGCGTCGACCCCAAGGTTGGTCTCTACGCCTCCTTCTGTATCTGTGCTGTTATTGCCTTCGTCGGCGGTCGTCCCGGCATGATCTCGGCGGCTACCGGCGCCATGGCACTGCTCATGGTTACTTTGGTTAAAGAGCACGGACTTCAGTATCTGCTGGCAGCCACGTTGCTCTGTGGGGTACTTCAAATCCTCGCGGGTTACCTGAAGCTAGGTTCGCTGATGCGCTTCGTCTCTCGCTCTGTGATCACGGGTTTTGTAAACGCATTAGCGATTCTGATTTTTATGGCGCAGTTACCTGAATTGACCAACGTGACCTGGCACGTCTACGCCATGACCGCAGCGGGCCTAGGGATAATCTACCTGTTTCCGTATGTACCTGTGATTGGCAAGCTGATTCCTTCGCCATTAGTGTGCATCCTGACACTGACTGCACTTGCCTTTTACCTCGGGCTGGACATCCGTACCGTGGGTGACATGGGCCAATTGCCGGACACACTGCCGATTTTTCTGTGGCCTGAAGTGCCGCTGAACTTTGAAACCCTGCGCATCATCTTTCCTTACTCCGCAGCGCTGGCAGTTGTAGGCCTATTGGAGTCGATGATGACCGCGACCATCGTCGACGGTCTGACGGATACCACCAGCAACAAAAACCGCGAGTGCAAAGGTCAGGGTGTGGCCAACATCGCCGCTGGCATGCTCGGCGGGATGGCAGGTTGCGCGATGATCGGCCAGTCAGTCATCAACGTGAAATCTGGTGGCCGCACCCGCCTCTCGACATTGTGTGCCGGCGTTTTCCTGCTGCTGATGGTGGTATTTCTTGGCGAATGGCTCTCTAAAATCCCGATGGCGGCACTCGTGGCAGTGATGATTATGGTGTCCATCGGTACCTTTAGCTGGGATTCCTTGCGCAATATGAAAGAGCATCCGCTGTCGACCAACCTCGTCATGGTGGCGACCGTCGTGGTCGTCGTGGCCACTCACAACCTGGCCTACGGCGTATTGGTCGGTGTGCTGCTGGCGTCCCTGTTCTTTGCCAACAAGGTCGGACACTATCTGGACATCAAGAGCACTCTGCAAGAGGCGCAATCGCATCGGACTTATTACGTTGTGGGCCAGGTGTTCTTCAGCTCTGCAGACAAGTTCACTGAGGGTTTTGACTTCAAGCAAGCGCTGAAAAAGGTCACCGTCGATCTCACACAGGCGCATTTCTGGGATATTACCGCCGTCGCAGCGCTGGATAAGGTCGTGATCAAGTTCCGCCGTGAGGGCGCTGAGGTTGAAGTGCTCGGTCTCAATGAAGCCAGCGCAACAATCGTTGACCGCTTCGGTATGCATGACAAACCCGGTGCCATCGACAAGCTCATGAGCCACTAAGGAGGACGACAATGACCCACGTAATGGCATGCAGATAACTCACAATCCGCATTGGCGGTCTGTGATTACGCAGCATGGGCTTCGCAACGTCTCAGCGCTCCCCCTGACCTTGCTTCATGTGCTGGATAAGGAGAAATATCCTGCATCCGCTGACCTCAGCGGCAATATCGGTCTCGGCAGCAGTGAACATCTACTGGAAGATCTGGCCACGCTGGATGCGCAGCGTGCAAAACTGGCCTTGGAGCATGGCCAACACATGCTGGAAAAGGCCAGGGAGCGAACGGCCATTTCCGGCGCTGCGTTTCCTGAGCTGAAGCAGCGCCACGGACACTTGGTAGAAATCTGAGCGACCTTCAGGAGGATTCGACTGTTGGTGATAGGAAGAGTGGGTGAAGACAACTCACGCAACGCGCACAGCCTTGGCAGCCAGATAGAAGCTGTGGTGCGAACAATTCACCGGCCTATCCTGATCACAGCTAGCAGCTATAAAAAGCCCGAAAAGGTGATGCTCGCATTTGACGGCAGCTCCACTGCCGTATCCGTCCGGCGAACACGCCTTGCTTCCCGATAGATAATGCTGCGCCCTCGATTCTCGACTGTTCAAAGTTTCAAGCTACGCTTAGGGATCCGGAGCATATGCAAAACAAAGCTTATTCCCCTCTGGATCCCGACAATATGCTGCATAGAAATCTGAAGCATATTCTCGAAAGCCCGGCTTACCCTCATTGGTTCCTCCCATCTCAATAGCAAGCGCCCAGACCTCACGAACCTGGGCCTCCGAAGCTGCCAGAAAACTCACTTGAACACCGTTCCCCCAAGTGGCTGCAAGACCATTTATAGGGTGCTGGACGTAGAACTGGGGCCATCGCCTATTGGGGTATCGCCAGCCTACGCCGCGAGCAGCCCCACCGTTCCCTTCAGGCATCTGGATAAGGCCTAGTTTCGCCAGCAAGGCGTCGTAAAAGACTACCAAACACTCAAGATCCCTAGCTCCGACGTGCACGTGACTGAACATAGGTATACTCCGCGAAAGGGGGACGTGTCGCTTTGTGATAATGCGCAAGCACCGGGCATCACACATTGTAATGTCGCCCCGGTGCACACGGGTGTCTAGCCATCTTTGCTGGACTTGACCGCAGCCATTGTGCTGTGGAACACGGTGTTTCTCGAGCGGGCAGCCCAAAGGTCAGCCGACGCCGGAAAGCCGGTGAATACAGATCTGTATCAGTACCTGTCGCCGTTGGGCTGGTAGCACATCAACCTGACAGGCGATTACGTGTGGCGGCAGAGCCACAAACTGGAAGATGGAAAATTCAGGCCGCTACGGCAGGTCGGAAAACCTTAGTATACGATTTTCCCGGTTCCTGCTCACTAGCGGTCGACGGCCAGTTCGTGGAATGCGCACTGACGTATGCGTCCTGTCAGCGGTGTCCAGCCAACACATCTTCCAAGCTCCGGCATTAAGCGCCACGGTGTCTCCGGTTTTAAAATGAACACCATCGCGCTTATAGCTGGGTTTGTGTAGGTGACTCCAAACGACGCTTACCAAAGAACTTTCTCCGATGGGCTTTCAGAGCAAATCACGCCTGTACACTCGAACCTGCGCGGTAACTTGGCGTCATGACCTTTATTGCGATTGTGGCACCTGTTAACAGGGCTATTACTCCCAGCATCTCAAGACCGGTAGGTAGACGGTTTTCGGCGATAAGGCCGAACGCAGCGGCGAAGATCGTTTCTACAGAAATGAGCTGCCCAGACAGGGCCATGGGTAACCGCTGGCTTGCAATGTTCCAAGCCCATGCCCCTCCAACGGAGGCAAAACATGCCAGCGCTGATGCTGCGGCGAAAACCGGTAGAGTATTGTCCAAACGTAGGTCAATGTGCGGGTAGCTATATACCCCAAACACAAGCCCGAAAGGTAAGAAAAGCAGGACGCTGACACCTGCTCCACTCATCATTAGTCCAGTCCAAAGACCTGAATGTACTTGGGGAATTTTTGCCAATATCTTTTGGTTTAATATGCTGAACATTAACCAAGCCAATACTGCGCCTAACGCATAACCTACTGCCACAAGGTACGAGGGCGCGCCTCCATCTAAAACGCTGACCAAAATTCCATAATTCGTTGCAACCAAACCAAAAACTGCCAGAATTATGGGTGCACAGAAGCTGCTCCAGGAAACTGTTCGGTTGATCAAATTGCCTGTGATGGCAACTATAACCGGCGTAGCGCTCAAAAATGCGGGTGCGATTATAGCCCCACCGTGAAGTACACTTCCCATAATGCATCCTATGTAAAGAGCATATCCTAGGACGCCAAGCAGCCCGGCCATCATAGTTGAACGCCAGCTTAAAACTGGATCGCCAGGCCAATAAACACGAATAACAACAAGACCAATGCAGCCAGAGATGATGAATCTCAATGTAATAAAATCAACCGGTCCAAAATCTCCCATCATGTAAGGAGACAGAAAATTAAGCGCCCAGCTGAACGTAGCGAAAATTGCAGCTGCAATCCCAATCACATAGGATTTTGACATCGCCTCTCCTGTGACGGGCTTACACGCCCGATTTTAGATAATAGGATCGCAATATTTCGAGGAGCGAATCTCCTTACCGTCCTTTATACCAATAAATTGTGACCCATAGGCCGTCTGAGTTGGTTTACCCAAGTTAACGCCCATCCCTACGTCGCCACCACTTTCAGACTTGCCTTCGAACATGGATTTTGTCTAGTCGTGAGCGCCAGTCTAGAAAGCGCATTGTCACAGCAAGTCGGGTCTTACACGGCCGCAGCGCTGTCGCGCTACCTTGATGACGGTGCCGTACCCATAGACAACAAATGGGCCGAAAACCAAATCAGGCCATGGGCTCTTGGGCCGAAGAACTGGCTCTTTGCAGGGTCGCTGCGCAGCGGTAAACGTGCGGCAGCGATCGTGAGCCTGATCCAGTCTGCACGGCTGAATGGTCATGATCCGTATGCTTATCTGAAAGACGTTCTCAGACGCCTGCCGACGCAGCGGGTGAGTGAAATCAAGCAGTTGCTTCCGCATAAGTGGGAGCCCGTTTAATCATGTAAGGGTGACGCTCGGACGTACACACTTAAGTTCGTCTGGCTGTAGCCAATAAGGCGGCTGCGCCGAGCATCATTGCACCCGTTATGCGATTGATGATCGACAATTTCCGCTTCGAAGGGTGCAGAGATCGAATGATGCTGCCAGCAAGGGCCCAGCCTATAGCGGCGATAAACTCGACCGCAATGTAGATTGCACTTAAAACGACGAACTGGGCAGTGAAGGAGGCGCCAGTACCAGCAACAATGAATTGGGGAACAAAAGCAGTGAAGAGCAAGATTGCTTTGGGGTTGGTCATGGCAGTCATGAACTCCCTGCGTGCCAAGGAGTAGGCATCGACAGGCTGGAATACCGAAGCCCCATCTTCGTGACAATCACGGCCTATCATCATTCTTACGCCGAGATAGGCGAGGTAAAGGACACCTACCCACTTAATAATCTGGAAAGCGGGTTCAGACGCCTCTAGCAATGCGCCTAAACCGACAATCACCATTGCGATCATCAATGCAAAGGCCGTACACCGACCTGACAGACCGACCACTGTAGGCAGCAAACCCTGCCTGCTGCCATTTGCGAATGCAAGCAGGTTGTTGGCGCCCGGTGAGACGGCAACGATTGCTGCTGCGGGGAGAAATAGGAGGAGTTGGGCTAGGGTCATGGTTGGAACCTCGGCATCGACAATAATTGATTCTAGCCAGAGCTTGAATAGTCTCTACGAGGATCGGGCATATTTCGCAGCGCCTATCCTTTGGAGAAGCGGTGTTCAGGTGTTTGTTGGTAGCTTCGGAGTATGCTTTGGGGTCAGTAAGGTGTGTTGGCTAGACGCTTACTACGCTTCCGCAAATCACCTTTGTTTACGTTCACCCCCGCTGAACCCTGGATGATAGCAGCATCTCATGCTCACTGGATTGTTTGCGACGTCAAAGGGCCCGTGCCGTACTCACTGGGCTTGTGTCTCGTAACCAAAACGATCTAAAACGTTAGCGCACGACCACAAGCATAAGTACATCCTGCGATGGTCCCCGCTAAATTCAGAGAATTAAAACTGTCGCAGGGTATAAAAATCTGTCGCAGGCTGGTCGCCGTTGTGACGGGTCGCTGCCAAATAAGTATTCTCCAGGCGTCGTACCTGACAGACGTTTCAGATTACTAAAGATCAAATACTGACTCTGTTGTGAATCTGAACTGCGTCTTTGGAAAAGGAGGTTGCCTTGGCTTGCGTGGGTTTAGTGAACGGCTGTCGTACTGTGGCCTCAGTGCTTAGCGATGAAGATTGGAAGAAAGTAGTGAAAATATCGAAAGGCCGCCAGGTGCTCATGCCGGATACGAAACTTCCGGCACAGGCCAAAACCCTCAGACGGGATGGAGGCATCACCAGGTACTTTTCCCATTTTCCTGGAGAGAGCCCTGAGGGCTACTCCAGCACTGAAAGCCCAGACCATATCGCCATGAAGGTGGCCATTTACAAGAAGCTGGTTGCTCTAGGCATTCAAGCCGAGCTTGAAGACGGCGTAGACGATTGGCGGGCTGACATTCTGGTTGGCGACTCGGCCTTTGCTCCGCGCCTAGCAATAGAAGTGCAGATTTCGCCTCAGTCTGCGCAGCGGACATATGAGCGCACTGAACAACGCAATCGCTCTGGTGTTCCGACTCTTTGGATATTCGGCAGTATCGGCCTGACGGGCGTTATCAACGAGGATCTAGCACGAACAAACCCCGTGTTCGTCGCAAAAACACCACTGGATGCAGCCGATATAGCGAGTGCAGTGTGTCGTGGCCAAGCATTCTACGATGACTTGTCGCACTACCAGCAAACGCCAGCAAGACCAGTTGCGCTGCTCATAAACTGTGCATGCGGAGACAGATGGCTCTACCCGTTCGGCTGTGTTTTGCTTCTCAACAGAATCTCCGGTGAAACTGCCCCAATGTTCATTAGTTGCTTTAGGACAAGCAGGGTGGGAAAGGGGCTTCTACCTACAGCTAGAATGAGGGCGGTGGAAAGATATTTTGACCTGGGCATGTCTGCCGTGAAAGTTAGCGCCGAAAAATATGGCGTTGGGTTTGGACGGCCATCTGAGGTCTGGCATCGTTACGGGCGCTTTGGAAACTCAAAATCAGGCATTCGGGTATGGGAGCGAAGCTATAGCTGCCCGACCTGCACCAGCACGCCTGAACCGCTGACGCGGGGCTTACCAAAGAATGTAGCCCTGTCGATGTGCCCGGTCCCCGTCGCCACTACCGTCGATGCGCGTTCTGTTCTTAGCGTCACACCGAGTTGGAGAATGAGCAGAAAGGACGGCTGGGTTGAGTCTGTAATGTGTGAACGTAGATGGAAGGATGAATTCATCTACCCGCTCAGGTCGGCAATTGCGCAGGCGTGACTCGCTGAACAGTTGCAACATGCCTAATCGGGTGGTCGCGACAGTTTTAATTCTCTAGGCCTCCGCTCCACAGCAGAGACTTGAGGGTTTGCGACAGTTTTGCGTTTCCTCCAGAGTTGGCTTGAAGCCCCAGAAAGCCGGGCTTCGCAGCGACAGTTTTAATTCTCTAAATCCACCGCGACTGTCGTGATGATCCGCCTCGACGATACTCCAGGTGTCGTCTCGTCCCCCTGGTCAGTCAGCAAGGTCAGCCAAAGCGGACGCTCGTTGAGCATAGCCTCACAACACGCTCATTGAGTATCGCCCCTAGCCTTGCGGCTAGTTGCGGATCGTGTACCCCCACGACTGCCATCTCAAAGCTTTCTGGGCCCGCGTGGATCCAACGATAGTATGTTGGACGCAGGTAACTGTCGTTCAAGCTCAGCAATACGGTCATACAGCTCTATGATTTTCGCATCCGCCTCGCTCAATAAACTTGCTAGCTGGTCGCGCTGTCGGGCAACCTGCTCAATCCGATCTCGCAAGGCGCGGCTTTTCTGACGGGCAAGATGATTTATCTGGTTCAACGAACGAGGTCGCTCCTCCGCATGTTGTTCGATGTAGGTTTTTATCTCTGCGATGAGACTCGGGAAACGTGATTTCTTAAGTGCCGACGGATCGCTCCCGGCCTCTTTGGCCACGTTGTTTTGAGTAACCGGTGTCCCCTTCGTTAGAAGCTGCGGCTTATTGAGTTTCAAGCGCTCAAAAGCCTCGCGATATTGATCGGCCGCGCTGCGACGCGCCGTGAGTTCAACGTCCATTTGCTCCCCCTATGACTCGCCGGAAGCTCTCTACGCTTCGTTGTTGAGCGATTAAGGACTCCATTAGCGGACTTCCGTACTGAGCATTAACAAGCCGCTCTTTGAGGACATGTTCAAGATCATCGACTGCGTCCAATCGTTCTGAGTCATACAGCACATCAGGGCAAGGTTTTTCATCCTCCGAATCACCGCCCCCGCAATGAGCAATGTTGTCGACTCCTCCGTACGGACAAGGCTTGCGACTCGAGCAAACGCCAAGAAGGATTTGGCGACATGCTGCGGCACCCTTCTTCGCCAAACCGATCATCTTCTTTGCATCCTCTGGCGTGATCAGCCGAACGATCTCAGCCTTACGTTTATCTCCATGGGGACTTACAAAACGCTCACTCGTAAGCTGCTGTAACTCTCTACCAAGCGTCTCGTACATCGTGCGAACGTACAGCGTGTGAGCCTTATCCTCTAGACGCATCTGCGAGTGATTTTGTCCGTAGTAAAGGCTCATCGCTCGGGTGACGTGCTTGAGTTGGTACTGAAGCGAGGCATCGCTTACGAGCCCGGAAGCTTGCATGTTTACTGCACCAGTTCTACGCAACTGATGCCATGCTAACGGCCATACCGCGCCCACTTGATAGTCCTCCGGCAATGTAGGAGTAGCTAGCCGGGCCAATTTCAAATCCTCACTCGTGATACGCAAACGCTCCAAGTCAAACACCTTGCCGTAGTGGCTCAAAAGGTCGGAATATGACGGAATACTTGGTCTCAGTGAGTGATCATTTTTCTTGCTCGATGGGGCCCACGGTTCGTAAGAAAACGAGGTTAAAAAACGCCCCGTGAGCCCGCTCGCAGCTACATGAGGTGCGTATAATGACCGAAACAGAGAAATGACCTCCATCGCCCTCACTGCGACCTTTACAGATGGGGATGTGACCCACAGGGCGTCGCTATCGGCCTGCGTTTTCGTCGTCTGTCCACGTAACAAAAAAATGTCGCCGAAATTCTTGTCGTGCTCGACCTCAAGGCATCCCGCTCGAAGATTCCAAGCTTCCTCGACTCGCATGAGGCTGAAGTTAAGGATGTAAGCTAAACCTGCGCTATTGACCAGTTTCAGATAGCTAGTCAGCGTTCTTACTTGCAATTCACCACTGCGCCCCACCCAACGTTCAAGTAGCTCAAAAATGCCGAAGCGTTTCGCGGTATCTGCAAACGCTCCGAGAAAACGAAGCCCCGTTTTAGCGCCTGATAAATGCATCTTATGGCCGCAAAAAGGTTGTGCGTTTGCGCACGCCACTCTTTTTGAAACTCTATGATTATGTTCGTAAGCCTCAATGCTGAACCGGTAACAAGCTTCAACTTGTTGTTGATGGGATAGGAAGTCATCAAGACACTCTCGCAGCCTGGTGACTTGGTAGTGCCAAATACGTGGAGGAATGTACGGTGTTTGAGCTGTTTGGTGGGGTGGAAACAGCGCAGCCAGACGGGTTAGCGAGCCCGAATCCAGCAAAGTAAACCCTACGGCGCTGCGAGACGCGTATAGCTCATGCATTAACGACAGAAACTCAGTCTTTCTTGAGGCATGAAGAAAGGCAGGGATTTCCTCGCATACGCGTGGAAAGCGGCTCAATTCGCTGGCCAGTATTCCTGCCTCTTCACACAAAACAAACAACCGCCGCATCTGATCGAACCGCGTCTTTAGAGATCGATAGCCGCGAGCGCCGTACGGCCCGTATAGCCACCAGCCTGTGATGATACGAAGCAGATCAGCGTTCGCCGAGCTAATGGGCGCCGCGACTTTTGTGGCGGGGCCATCCCCGAAATTTAGCGTTAACGCCTTCTTGGCCCATGGGTCAAGCCTCCAAACTGGGTCGCCCCAACGGCTTACTACTTTGCCCTGTGCATCAATTACGACAGGCCAATCAGGTGGCGGAGGCCAGCTCTCAGGACGGTAATTTGGCGCTCCGGGAACGGCGAGAGGCGACTCAATAGAAAGCCCTAACGTCGTGAGGATATTCATAAGGAAGGTCCCGCTGTAACTTCCGCCAGCCGAATAAATCCGTCCCAAGCTGGGTGATAACTCTCCTCAGCTATGCGAGCCAGTGCCTCCTCAACCCAAAGCCGACGCACCTCGCTACTTTCTTGAAAGAACCGCAGCTTCGCACTCAGACGCTCAATCGCAAGCATTGCAGGATGGTCAGCCTCCTCAGATCTATCCGTGGAAGCTGGACGATATCTAGTTAGCTCCAAGCTCTTGAGCACGCGCAAACTACTTAGCGACCAGACGTGATCTTCGCTTTCAATATCCCGATGATTGACGCAGAAGAGGCAACCAGCAGCGTTGATACAATCGGGATCAGGTGCATTCGTCGGAGCATCTACGACCGATTCTGGCAAGGACGTCGCACAAGCACCTGGAGCAGGTGAGCAAATGACGGGATCTGATTGCCGGTGAAATCGAGTAATTTCAATCATCGCAATTTGCGGATTGGGCTCAGCGTACACACGGATCAACGTTTCAGCTGTGTGCTGTGCGATTTCCGCGACCAGTTCAGGGCGTTGCGATTCACGTAACAACCAGTTAATACGAGCACCCCGTAGCTTACGTGGTCGAACGAATCGAATATTGGAATCGGTACAGAGGCGCACTAGAGCTGTGAACTGAGGAGCTTCTACAACGAGACGTCCCCCAAGACGGACGAGAGGAAAAAGAAGCCCCTCTAGGTCGTCCGGAAACCACGTGTTTCGCCACTCAATGTAGCGTTCAAACCACTCCTTGTAGCTTGAGAAAACTTCAAATAGCACTTCGCCCTGACGACGCTTTTTGTAAGACCTGACTTGGTAACCATCAAGGTGACTCGTATAGTGGTATTGGTCGATCCGAAGTTGATGCGCCTGCGACAAATTCATGCCGGTTTGCGCGATGAACATAAGCATCTCGGCTTCGATTCTCAGATTTACTGCCGGGTATCGAGTCTCGATTGAAACGTCAGAGTCCCGGAATTCTCGGTGTCGAAGGATGGCCGCAATCTGGAATTTGGTTTGAGGTCGAACCCGTCGTGACGCTTCTTTCTCTGTATCGCGAAGGCCGCACCAGATAGGTAGCGTTGTACCCGATCTCAATGCCACTTGGATGGGGAGTGGTCCCGCCACAGCCTCATAAGTGAGTGACGTACAGAGGTCGGCAATTAACTGCCCGAAAGAAAAGCTCTCTTCCACACTTTGCTTATCAGCGCTCCCATTTCTAACCCGTCCGTTGCCTCTGGGTTTGCGAATTCGTGTGCTGTACAAAAGTGTCGAGCTTCGGCCTAGCACTCGATCAAGCATCGTCGCTGTCAAACTTGCAGTGTCGTATAACGATCCGGCAGTTAAATATCCTTCCACACGGTGACGGTGTAAAAGATGCTCTGCCCACCCCAGGTAAGCTTGCGCAACCTTGTCAATGCTCAACTGGCGTCCGGATTGATCCGCCCACCGAAAAAACTGCCGCAACGAACCGATCTTGTTATTCGCCGAAAAGCGGCTCCCCCCGCCTACAAGGTCGTCGGCCAAACACTCGTGGAGCTCCTTTACAAGCTCTACCCGTTCCAGCAAAGGATCCCCTAAAACACCTGATGTGATTTCATTGCGTACAGTCTTCACTTTTGCCTTTGCACCACCGCTGTATAAAAATGGGGTCAGATCCCAAGGCGTCTCGTTCTTCGCGTACTCAAGCATTGGAAACGTTAGGTCTGAAGACGTCCGATTATTCATTGCTCGCTCCGTGCCTGGAAGAAATCCCTGTAAACGCAGCCATGAAGCTGTTCGCAATGGCCTGCTTAGCGGGTGTGGCTTGCACAAACTTGATGTATTTGAAGGTAGTAGCCTCCGAATTTCGACCGTGAAGCAATGCATTGCTAACAGTCGCAATCACTATCGCCACATCATCGCAATTTGCTAAAGCCAGCTTGGCTAGCTCAGTTCCAAAGGTGCACCGGGACTGATGGAAGCGAAATGTCCTGAGTACCTTAACGCCAGCTGTGATGCCTGCTTTTCTAAGCGATGACATCTCAACGTTTATGGCCGAAGACTGATCGCTGCTGCGCCGTCCGAAGGTATTACCGAAACGAGTCAAGAAAACTAGGTCTCGATTCTCATCGGCAGCAGATGCCTCGCGACTTAACCTGCGGAGCCCCTTGGAATATTCCAAAACTTCTGAACACAAAGCTTCGGGAATCCATACCTGGCCAGTTACTCCAAATTTGGTATGCACGGGCGGGGACGCACCTGGCCCCACAAATATCCTAAGCAGGCCTTTAGCGGACGGATCAGGTATCGCACGTTCCAACGCGCCGATACGAAGGTCACAGATTGTTCCCAGTCGCATACCCGTGAAAAAGCCTAGAGCTAGCATCAGGTACAGCTCAGGCGAGGCATTACGTTTTGCAAAATCGAGAATGACGTCGCGGTCAGATGAGGTGACAGGAAGCAACCCGCCTTCCAAAGTGATCCCGATGCGTTTCCGGTTGGGAATCCCCAGATCGGTAGTAGTGCCAGCGAAGGTTCGTTCAAAACCAACCTGGTCAAAGTATTTGATGAAAAAGCGCTTGTCTTTCCATAGTGGCAACAGCGGAGATAGAAGCCCACGCTTCCTGACCCACCTATAGAAACTGATGCAGTTGCGCATGTACTCGGAGGCCGTTGCTGGGCTGATATGACCAGCATCTCGCGCCTTAATAAGCGCCCCACGGTACTGAACGAGACACCGATCAGCTTTTCGAGACGGGAACTCAAACCACTCAAGTCTGCGGCTCTCCAAAAACTTCGCGTAGTTCAGCAGTCCATTAACGTTGCTGGAAACGGTCTTTAGGATTGCTTCCCCATTGGTGACACGCTCCATAGCCCAGAGGTTCGCCTCTCTCCAGGGCAAGCCGTTTACCCAGAAAATTTGTGGTAGCCCTTCGATTACTACCCGGGAGCTATTCGACGAGTAGGTAATCAGGCGGTCTTTGACAGAAAGGTCATGCGGACTGAAGTGGATGTGCTCAACGGTAGCCAAGGGATATCTCTGTAAGAAAAAGCGCCAATGTCCATGGGAACCCTATCTAACTTTGGGCGTCCACAGTATGCAACTTATTCTTATCGATACTGTAAATTTCAACGGCAGGAACCATCGATTCGATCAGAGTCATCACTCGCTCGCTCATGTCGCCATAGAGCGCGTAGTTAGACGAGAAGGGAATGATGCCGTGTTGCTTCAGCTTGTGTTTGATTAGAAAATACGGCTCGCCCATCTTGATAAACGGCTTGGCGTCGTAGCTGCGGGCAATGACGCAGCCATCGTTGTATCTGAATAACCCTAACAGTTAGTTGAGTGTAAGATATTGATTTATAAGCAAATTAACTCCCTAACATTTTTTTGATTATTTTCCTTCGTTCCTGATGGCGATACTCCTCGACTAAGCCTATTTCAGACGTGGCTTCGCAAAGCAGGGCGGCGGATCGCAATCGACGATAGCTTCACTGTATACTTTTGGCTCCGCATACCCCTTGAGCTACAGGAACACCAGCATGACTGTACTCCAAACGCTCTACTGGCAGCCTACGCCGCCTTAGCGCTACGCCCCCTCGCAACAACCTCGCCTCCGCCAGTTTCGCTGGCGGCTGCGTACTGCTGTATGCCCGGTTCTTACACCCAAAGCGCACAGCAAAATAATCCTCACAATTTGAATTCGTATCGACGCGCTCGCCATTTTCCTGGCATGCGTGCGGTGCATTGCTTTGGATATTCTGATGCTACAAACACTCAAACAAACGTGGTTTTCCAACGTCCGTGGCGACGTGCTCGCGGGGATCGTCGTCGCACTTGCGCTGATCCCTGAAGCCATCGCTTTCTCTATCATTGCGGGCGTCGACCCCAAAGTTGGTCTCTACGCCTCATTCTGTATCGCCGTGGTGATCGCCTTTGTCGGTGGCCGCCCAGGCATGATTTCAGCCGCGACAGGGGCCATGGCACTGCTGATGGTGACCCTGGTCAAGAACCATGGTCTTGAATATCTGCTGGCCGCCACGCTGCTGTGTGGCGTGTTGCAAATTGGTGCTGGCTACCTGAAGCTCGGCTCGCTGATGCGCTTCGTTTCGCGCTCGGTGGTGACCGGCTTCGTCAATGCACTGGCGATCCTGATTTTCATGGCTCAGCTGCCCGAGCTGACCAATGTCACCTGGCACGTCTACGCCATGACAGCCGCAGGCCTCGGCATCATCTACCTATTTCCCTATATCCCCAGGATCGGCAAGCTCATCCCATCGCCACTGGTGTGCATCATCGTGCTGACCGCAGTCGCCATGTCGGTTGGGCTGGATATCCGCACGGTCGGTGATATGGGGGAACTGCCGGATACGCTGCCAATCTTTCTCTGGCCTGACGTGCCGCTGACGTTCGAGACGTTGGCCATCATCTTCCCTTACTCGGCAGCGCTGGCCGTGGTCGGTCTGCTGGAGTCGATGATGACCGCGACTATTGTCGACGACCTGACCGACACCCCCAGCGACAAGAACCGCGAGTGCAAGGGCCAGGGCGTGGCCAACATTGCTTCGGGTCTGATCGGCGGTATGGCCGGCTGCGCGATGATTGGTCAGTCGATCATCAACGTGAAATCCGGCGGTCGTTCTCGTCTGTCCTCCCTGGCCGCAGGTGTATTCCTGCTGCTGATGGTGGTGTTCCTCGGCGACTGGCTGAAGCAGATCCCGATGGCTGCGCTGGTGGCAGTGATGATCATGGTGTCCATCGGCACCTTCAGTTGGGATTCGCTGCGCAACCTGAAGAAGCACCCGTTGTCGACCAACATTGTCATGGTCGTCACCGTTGTGGTCGTGGTGGCCACCCACAACCTTGCCTTCGGCGTGTTGGCCGGCGTGCTGCTGGCCGCGATGTTCTTCGCCAACAAGGTTGGCCATTACATGGCGATCAGTTCTTCGCTGGACGAATCCGGCGAGCATCGTAGCTATAACGTCACTGGCCAGGTGTTCTTCAGCTCGGCAGACAAGTTCGTCGCGGCCTTCGACTTCAAAGAAGCCCTGAACAAGGTAACCATCGACCTGAATCGCGCCCACTTCTGGGATATCACCGCAGTTGCTGCCCTGGACAAGGTGGTTATCAAGTTCCGCCGCGAAGGCACCGAAGTTGAAGTGTTAGGTCTCAACGAAGCGAGCGCCACTATCGTGGATCGATTCGGAGTTCACGATAAACCCGACGCCATTGATCAACTCATGGGCCACTGAGAAGGAGAACAACGATGACCCAAGTAATTGCCTGTATCGACGGTTCCACCTCGGCTCCAGCTGTGTGCGACTACGCAGCCTGGGCCAGTCTGAGCCTGGAAGCCCCGCTGACCTTCTTGCATGTGCTGGATCAGCGCCAGTACCCAGTTGCGGCCGACTTGAGTGGCAATATCGGCCTTGGCAGCCGCGAGCATCTGCTCGATGAGCTTGCTTCCCTGGATGAACAGCGCGGTAAGTTGGCCCTGGAGCAGGGGCGGATCATGTTAACGGCCGCGAAAGAGCGGGCCATGACGGATGGTGTGACCGCGCCGGAGTCCAAGCAACGTCATGGCGATCTGCTGGAAAACCTGCAAGAGCTGGAAAGCGAAACGCGCCTATTGGTCATCGGTCGCCAAGGCGAGTCTAGCGGCGGTCTGAGTCAGCATGTCGGAAGCCAGCTGGAGAGCGTGATTCGTATCATGCACCGGCCAATCCTGGTCACCCCGGCCAACTTCCAAAAGCCCGAGAGCGCGATGCTGGCCTTCGATGGCAGCGCTACTACCCGCAAGGGTGTGGAGATGCTGGCGGCCAGCCCCCTGCTGAAGGGGCTGCCGATCCACCTGGTGATGGTTGGGCCAGTGAACGACGAATCGTCCGCGCAGCTGGACTGGGCGCAGAAAGTGCTGCTCAACGTCGGATTCACTGTTCGCGCCGAGACCCTGAACGGCGAGATAGAGCCTACCTTGCACGCCTATCAGAAAGAGCACGGCATCGACCTGCTGGTGATGGGGGCCTACGGTCATTCGCGCATCCGTCAGTTTCTGGTCGGCAGCACCACGACCAGCATGCTGCGCACCACCACTGGCCCACTGTTGCTGCTGCGCTAACGGCCATGGACGACGCCCTCGATCTTGCCCATTTCAAGACCCTACTGGAACAGCGGGCTGCCGAGCTGGATCGGTTGCTGGAAGACGCTGAGTCTCGCTCGCAATCGGTGGAGTTGGATCAAAGCAAGGTAGGGCGTCTGTCGAGGATGGACGCACTCCAGCAGCAAGCGATGAACGATGCCATCCGCAGTCGGGCGCAGCATGAACGCGTCCGCCTCCAGCTGGCCCTCAAGCGTTGGCACGAGGGCGAGTATGGCTGGTGTAACCAATGCGGCGAGTTGATCGCCTCGGGCCGCCTGGAATTCGATCCGGCCACGCCGTTGTGCATCACCTGTGCGAGCCGCGCCGAGTCGGATTGAAACCATGACAGCTCGTGACGTCAGTCCCAATTAACGAGGCTTCTAATGTATTTGATGGCTAAAAACTGGTTGGGCCGAACACAGAAAACAAGTGCCTGGATGTGGGCACTGCTGTGCTTTGTATTGCTTACCGTATTCCAAGTCCGCACCCATCACCTTGATGATCGGTTGTACTTCTGGATCAAGACCCACTGGCACACCGACGATTGGCAGGAGCGCTCTGTGTGGCTGCCTGACTATCGGGTTGAGCTCGATGCTAAGCCGGTTCCCGGTGTGGACAACAACCTTTCGGGCCTGACCTTCGACCCTGACCTGAACCTGCTATGGGCGGTTACCAACGGCCCAAACGAACTATTGGCCCTCAGTCGTGACGGTGACGTGGAAAGGCGCTATAGCCTGGACGGTTTCCACGATGTGGAGGCGGTGTCCTATGCCGGCAACGGCCAACTGGTAATCGCCGAGGAGCGCCGGCAGAGCCTTGTTATCGTGGATGTCCCCCTCGCCGAAGGCAGTAAGCTTTCTCCCGGTCGCTCATTGAGCCGAGACCAGTATCCAGCTCTGACCTTGGCACTTGGCAAGGCGGACAACAAAGGCCTTGAAGGGCTCGCCTACGACCTGAAAGGTGATCGCTTGTTTGTGACCAAGGAGCGTGACCCTCGCCAATTGCTGGAAGTGGGCGGCCTTCGTGCCAGCCTGGCAGGAGGTTTTTCCCTGCACGTGCGCGACCTGTCCAACTTGGTAAAGGACAAGGTATTTGCCACTGACTTGTCTTCGGTCGTCTTCGATCAACAGAGTGGCCACCTGATATTGCTCAGCGACGAGTCGAAACTGCTGATTGAAATCACCGATGAGGGCAAGGTGGTGAGTTTCCGCTCCTTGGCGAGGGGGTTTGCTGGTTTGCTGAAAGGCATACCCCAAGCCGAAGGCGTAACCATCGACGATGAAGGGTATTTGTACGTGGTCAGCGAGCCGAACTTGTTCTATCGCTTTACCCGCGAGACAGACTGACCAGTCAACAAGCTACAGTCAGGCGTGGCCGGGACGCTTGAACTGTTAGCGTGCGATTTTTACGAATTCTGCGGGTTCCCCATCAGGGCCTAGTTGGGCCCTGGTTTCAGAGGGAGTGCGGTGACCTTACCGTTGGCAACCGCCTTCAGCTGAATCATCTCGAATATTAGTCGCTGGTTAACCGAAGCCAGCCGAGCTACCTCCGCTAAAAGCTGATCATTCTCTGCACGGAGCACCCTGTTCTTTTCTTTCTCGCTCATCAACGCTTGATGCTTAGAGTCTCGCTGGGCTCGCACCGACTTGCCAACGATGTTGCGAATCCTTTCCGCTATGCTTGGGTAAGTGTTATGGATGAGTCCCGGAGTCACACCTGCGGCACGGGCAACGGATGTGATGGAAAGCTTTCCGTCACCAGCAATGAGATCGTCGACGACCTTGTTGAGCGCGGCGAGTGTCTTCGACCTGGAGCGAATAGGAGAGTCAGGGCCCACCGCCTGTCTAGTCATTTGCCGCCTCCTCCATTTCCTCAACTGGAGAAAGGCCAAGGCTGGTAATTACATCTAGTGCAACCTGCAAGTCGCGTTCTGCGCGCTGCCTAACAGCCGGGCCTGCATCCTCAATTTTTATCAGCTCTCGCTGTTGAATGTAGATGTCCTGCCAAGTGCTGGCGAAGACTTCATCGATCACCGAATTTTTGCACCCTGGACACCGTGTGGCTTCGTATAGACCAGCACCTCCGCAGCCCCGCTCTGTGGCGATGCACCAGCCGTGTCCAGTCGCACGAATGTTGGCATGTGGGGCGGTCTGGGCAAGCAAAGCAGCTCTATCCTTGATTGGAATTGCCCGCAATTCCACAATCTTTTCGCCAGCGCCCCCTGCCAGTGGCTGATCATCGAGCCATGATTCGATCAGGTCAATTTTAAACTCTGTCATCTGCTGGAAGATCTCATCAAAGAGAGTCAGGTCTTGCTGCGGATTGGATGCATAGAGTTGGGTCATACTCATGCTGCTGTGTTTGAACTGCCATTTGAGGTAGATCAATGAAGTGCGGCCCATACGGGATTCTACAAAGCATCTTGCATATGTTCGCCTGCATTGATGCGTCCTCAACGGCCAATCGCTTCCAGCGGCTTTAGCTATACGGTCAAACGCAGCATTGGATGCTTGCCCGCTGAGAGCCTCAACATGATGGCTTTCCTGAACTTTCCCTCCTTGTGTGTTTCGTCCCAAAAATAGTTTATTCGCGTCTTTTCGGGCTTTTTCGAGCCTAAGGAGATGTTCAGTTGAATACGAAAAATCCCGATTGCTTGCAAGCTGTCTAATCTCTTCATCCAGCTCTTTTCTGATGGGTGCTGAATATTTTGCCAAAAGACTTAAAGCTTCAATCGTTAGTTCTGGCACAAGATATTCGACTTGGCCTTTACCTGTCTTGTGCTCGACTGTGGTCACCCAGCAAAAATTAATTCCATTTCTTAACTCTTTGCGCCAAGCGCCAACCTCAATTCCAATTGCCTCGTCATTGCGCATGCCGCTAGTGATTGAAACTATATACAGAACAGCATCTCTGCAACGAATTGCCATCCGTTCATCACTAGGATGATATCCAATACCATTGACTGCCAATTCGGCCTTCATCTCCCGGACAATGCTTTCGCAATAGTTGAAAATCCTAGATTGTTCATCATGAGGAATGATATCTGTTCGCCCGACGTTTTTAGTGGCAGCACCCAACCCTTTTACATTCGCGACCCCACAAATCCGCCACAATGTCGAATTACCCCAAGGATAACTCTGAATGGGAAACATCGTGTCGACAGAAAACACCCAAAGAAAATCAATAACCCGTAATCGCCCATACAGCGGGAGAGGCCTTAACTTCAATTCATATTTGCAATGATGAACGTAATTGCTGACATGGATCGGACGGACATCTGCAAAGCTTGAAACTCCTAGATTGTTTAACCAGCGAACAAAAGGCATCACGCTGACGACGGCGAAAGTAGTAATGCCCCGTGCGATAGGAGGTTTGGATCTAGGCATTCCTCTTTTAAACCAAGCATAAGCAACAGCTTTGCAGTCATCAATAAGCGCCCGAGGCATGCCCATATCCCAGTTGATGAATTTATAAGAATGAGCAATATTGGCCTGATCAAAAAACGGGCGAAGATCCCACTGTGCATCGCCAAACCTGCTAAGAACGAAGGTTTCTCCATCTTCATTAACGATAGCGCTGATCACGATTGCATCCCGCTCTGCGGGACTTAGACCATTCGCTGAAACTGGCTGTGCGATGAGGACATCATATGCCTTTAACACCGCATTCGTGGTTCTTATGCTCAAATTTCGCCGCCCAATTTTTTCTTCATGAACTCGATTTTTTTAGCCCAGAACAAGTGCGGAGATGACTCAGCCTGAGCCCTTGCTTGCGAAACCAATGCAAGATCAAACTTCTGGGTGAAATCATCTATCAATCGAATATAGTCAAACTGACGCTTGCGCCATGCGCCCCACTCGTCCGTGAGAAAGTATTCGACTTCTGCATACAAGAATTGTTGGTAGCTGAACAGCCGGTATAAGTCCTCCAAGGTGCCTACAATTGCATAGCTAGGGCAACCGAGGCAGTGGATGAATTCAGAACAATGATTGACGCCATCCTTTGGTGCCAGACTACCGTAAAGGCTATCTTTGCAGCCGCCTGGTGGGGTTGGTATAACGTTTATGCCACGTAGTTTGTCCGGAAAAGCCTCCCCAACAAATGTCGCCCCGTCGACCTTGATCTCATCGTTGATTTTCAAATAGTGATTATCGGCGACACCAGGGGTATGACCCATAACGGAGGAAACTTCTATAATGTCGCCACCGCTCAGTTTCCACAAACGGCTTTCCATAGTCTTTCGCAGCCGACTAAGCGTGACATTTAGCCGATTGCCTTGATCATCCTGAAGCGCATGACGCTCACAAATGCTTTTTGCCGTGACATATAAAGCACCGGGTGTAAGGGTAACGATGTCGTTCGAGCGGCCAGGCTGGCCCGAGCGATATAACCACACACATGAAGATATTTCATCAGGTGCCAGTGCTACGAGTGGCTTAGAAATCTCCAGCGCCTTATTGAGGACTGCCACCCCATCCAGGGGAATAGCACTGTACTCATCTAGCAGATTAGTCTGACGGATTGTTTTGCTCTGTGCGCCTTTACCTCGACGTTTGACGGTAGTAATCAACCTGAGATTAGGAATAAATGGGTGAGGCTGTAGGGCATCCCTTTTCATCTCCAAGAGCGGCGTAGTATTGATTCCAGACCTTGCCGCAGTAATTAGTAGCAATACAGCCATCGCCTCCGCGCCATTTCCAAGGAATGTACCCTTATGGATGGCAATAAGATCTGACTTCAAAGCGCCAATCAGCCTTTGCATTTCACCCAAGGTGAGCGGATCTGCATCTTTAGTGCTCTGCGAATTATTAGGAAATGGATTGAGGGGCAAAAGATCGTCAAGATTAACTTCAATAAATCCATATTCAGCCAAAACAACAACTAACGACTTGAAGCTAGTATAGTAATTCTTGGCTGTCGAGCCGTTAGGGTATTTTAGCCTCAGCCAAGAGACGTATCGATCCAAGTGGCTTTTGGTAAGACTGTTTGGCGTTGCAGGTGGCGACTTGACCGAACCTCCACTCAAGAAATTTATAAAAAATCTCAGCCCGTTCGTAGAGTAACCAATCAAGGTCGTCACTGAGAAGTTTCCTCCTTGTAGCAAAGCTTTGATAACGTGAAGACTTTGAATTGCCCAAGCGTCGAAGCCCAAGCCTAAATATTTCGTATGATCGAGTTGCCTGTGGTTTCTCGGGTTTCTCGGCAGGTCAATCTTGATATCATCTTCGACAGCCTCGAATCCTTTTGTAACCGACCGCATAACCGCCTTGTAGCTTTTTTGCCGAGCCAATGGTGCTACCTCAAATACGCGAAACCGAATCAGTCATAAACATCATGTCAATTTCGTCCTCGTGAGCAAGGACGGATTGGGCTTCAAGCTGGTTTATGAGATGCAAATAGATCATAGTTGTTTGCACATCTGAATGCCCCAGCCTATCTCGGACATACAACAATGGCTCACCTTCAAACTCTTTGCTTTTTCGAAGAGCAAGCAAGGTATAAGTCCCATAGGTGTGGCGTAGCATGTGGGCCCGAACATAGAAACCGCACTTTCTTTCATAGGACTTCATAACGTCCACTACGGAATCTTTTGAATAATGCCTGCCTTCATTAGTCAGCAGCAGCGCGGTAACACGTCCATCACCATTGGACTTACGAACCTCTCGTTGGTGAAGGGAGTAAGACCACATGCTCTCCATCAACGACCATGGCACGTCGATAGTTCTAGGCCGGTCGTACTTGATATGCATGTCTGAAGGATCAAGAGCAACACTGATCATTTGCCTTGGGCGCAGTCCCTTCTTCAACCTGGGGTTGAACACATATTTGAGAGGAAAAGACCTCGCTTCACAGGAGCGAAGGCCGGTACGCACCATGAGGTGGAACAATATCTGGTGGCTTGGATCGGTATCCAGGGCAAGGCATACCTTGACTTGATCCTTGGTCAGGAATTTGGTCAAGCGCTTTCGGTCGCGAACCATCACCGAAACTTTCGTGCTCTCGGCTCCGGGCAGAGCGATATGACTGAGAAGACCGGAATGTTGGGCAACTCTTACCCTTTTCTCACCGAAGGGCAGCACAGTTATCAGGTTGCGCTGCTTAGCCCATCGGTAGAACCTCACGATCAAGGCCAGACGATTGTTCACCGTGCCGGGATCAAGTGCTAATTCTCCGCTCGACCAATCCCTGTACCTCGACAGAGCACTCAGACCGTGAGCCGGGCTTTCCTCGTCCCAGCCCAATCCATTGGCTTCCAGGAAGGCAAAGTAATCGTACAGACGCCGTCCATAGGCTTCCCAAGTCAAATCGCTTAGGGCCTCACCTGACTCGATAAGCGTGTGCCAAAGGAAGGATTGAGCTGGCTCGACTGGCCATCCCTCTGACCCAATCAGCAACGGAAAGCCTTCAAAGGATCGACCTGCTAATGCTAGGTCTTTTGTTGCGAATACCAGCCTCATGCCGCTGCCCTAAAACACTTCCAATGGATTGCCTTATGAAGCCTGGAAACTGCTGTTCCAGAGGGGTTCAGAAGGTGGCGCGGACTCTACAGGATTTACTAACGATTCCCACCCCTCAGATCGTTATTGCTCAGTACGACGATAGGCACCTTTGCCAGATCTGGACGAAAGACCCGTTCGCAGCTCGCATAGAAACTGTTGCAGTCAATCAGCGCGAAGACCGGCGTGTTAGACATGACTGCGCACCGTGCTGGTGATCACGCCCCAGATCGATAGCTCATCCCCCTCCAGGACATACCGCGCTGGGTATTTCGGATTCTCCGACAGAAGAATCACCTCTTTCCCACGTTTGCACAGTCGCTTGCAGACGGGATCATTGTTCAAAAGAGCTACAACGACGTGTCCGTGGGCCGGCTCAATTGACCGATCCACAACAGCCAGGTCTCCCTCAAAAATTCCCGCCCCTTGCATACTTTCACCAGTAATCGCGATGAGATAGACATGCGGCGCCCTGATATTTAGGACCTCATCCAATGAGATGTGCTGCTCGATGTGATCGGCTGCCGGTGATGGGAACCCAGCAGGTACACGAAACGAGCAGAAAGGCAGCTTCGTGCCGCCTTCGGATATAGGACCTAAAATGGTAAAGCTCATGATGCAGCCTTCTACACATACTGTACGAATGTACAGTTAACTTTGCAGCCGGCTTGCGGTCAATTTTTCTGTAGGGGATTTCGACAGACGGAGAGGTGCCTATGTGCGGAAGGCTTTCGCAGTACCGGGGAATCCACGACTTCGTTGCAGCGCTGAGCATGCCCAATGCTCTGGCGAACTCTGTGGGCGATCAGCCGATTGAGCGGTACAACGTGGCGCCATCAACTACGGTTGCATTACTGCACCTGCAGGGAGACCTGCTACACGCCGATCCAGTTCGCTGGGGTTGGCGACCACACTGGGCAAAAGACCGTGCAGCGCCGATCAATGCTCGCGTGGAGAAAGTCGCCCACGGCCCGTTCTTCCGGGCGATCTGGCCGCACCGGGCGATCACGCCTATCGACAACTGGTTTGAGTGGGTGGATGAGGGCGGGCCCAAGAAACAGCCCTACCTCATCCGCCGGAGAGATGGTGCACCGATACTCTGCGCTGCCATTGGCCAACTGCCGGACGCTGATGAAGGCCCGGGCGAGCATGATGGCTTCGTTATCATCACCGCCGATAGCGCCGGGGGCATGGTGGACATTCACGACCGGCGGCCTGTGGCGCTGACGCCAGACCTGGCACGGGAATGGTTGGACCCGGCCACGCCCAAGGAGCGAGCCGAACAGATGGTTCTACATCAGGGCGAACCGTCCGAGGTGTTCGAGTGGTTCAAGGTCGACACGGCCGTGGGCAACGTACGGAACAAAGGGCCAAGGCTGGTAGAGCCACTAAATTGACACCACGCAAAATATCAACCATTCTTCGACTCAATACAATCAACGTCAAATTGGAGTACGCATGGCTAACATTCGTTTGTACGGCGTTAATGCTTCAGGCAATGCTGGAGATGGTATAAAAATTGCCGGAAATGCTGACGTATTGATTGATGGGCTAATAGCAAACAATAACGGTGGATCTGGCTTAAATATTATTTCAAAGGATAATCTATATCAAAAGCTTGGAATTCCAAATGATATAAACCCTGACATTCTTTCGAAAATTCTTGTTGAAATCTCCAAAAACCCCGCAGCTGAAACCGCTAAAAAGGTTGTCGAGTCCAGTGATCTTTATGCCTATATACTTCAAGCTGGGCTTGATATTACAACATTTACCGCAAATCTTGTAGCAATTGCTACAGGTGTTGACTTGAACGCAGTTCTTGCGTCTCTAAGATTCTAACCTCACCTGGCCTGTATGCTCTTTATATAGCTTTGGCACGCCCTCAATGCGATCAGTCCTTGGTCCCCATCATCGGTGATGGCGATAATTCGTTGAGCATGCGCTGGGTCAAGTTGGACTCGACGGGCTGCATGAACCACGCCGGCGGCGCCGGGGGCGGCAGGCACATTGCAGCTACTGGCTGTGTCCGTGGCGTCGAGAAGGACTGACAGCCGGACATCAGCAGTGGCAAGGCGATCGCGCAGAGCAGCTTGGTTACGTTGGGCATTGGATAGTTCCTGAGCGTGTTGTTGGTCCTGCACCGCAATCTTCTGCTCGGTGGCCAGACGTTTGTCCTGCTCGGCCTTCTGCTGCCGCCAGGCCTCGTTGGTGATGGCGTCGATCTGTCCCCGATGCGCGGCGTTCTGCGCGGACAGCTGTTCAGACAGTTGCTTGCCCAGGCGCCAGTCCTGAATCTGCCATGCGCCGGCGGCGGCACTGGCCATCAGGACCAAAATCAGCACGACCAGGCCGGCCAACTTCTGCACCGGCGTCACGCCAGCACCTTAAGCGCTTTGTCGTAGAGCTCCTGGCGGTCGGCCTGTCCGGTGAGTCCGCCATTGATGCGCCGGGTGATCTTCTCGAACTGCCCCTGATCCGCCAGCGTGTTCAGCTCCTTGGTCGACCAGAACCAAGCCGCTGACATGGCGGCGTGCTGGGGCAACTCAAGCAGTTCAGGCTTGTTGATAAGGTCAAGGCCCAGGGCCTCGCCGCACGCGTCATAATTGGCGCGCCCGGTGACCTGGATCAGGCCACGCCCGCGGTACTTGGAACCGTCCCCCTTCACGGTGTTGCCCAGATCGGCACGACCTTCGTACCCGGCCTGCTGCTTCGTTGGCCCCCAAATCTCACGCACATATCGCAACTGCCCCGACTCGTGCCCGACCTGGGCGATGAATGCGGCGATGCGCAGCGGGGTCACGATCGCGTGCCGGCCCATGGCTGCATTCAGCACAGGAGCAAAAACGCCAGCATTGCGGCCGGCGTTTGGGAGTATCTGCAGCAACTGCTGCTCGGTGATCGGCATGGCTTTCTCCAGAGGAAAAAAAACCGCACAAGGCGGCTGGTGGTCGGCTTCAGCAGTTACGCAGGAACATCAGGCCATTCGATCGTTTGAGGGTAATCCGCTTGGTCGGGAACGCGGCTGAGCGCCACGCGGTACTTCTTCCACGCCTTCAGTGCGGCCAGGTCGGCATCGGTCGCTTCGTCGACATCGACCGCGTCCTGAAGTGGTGCGATCGCGTAGTCGGCGGCTGCGCGCAAGCGATTGATTTCGGTCTGCGCCTCTGCCAAAGGGTCAGCAACCGGCGGCGGAACGACAATTGCCTCCAAGTCCGGCACCAGGATATGCAGCGTGATCATTGTTTTCAGGTCATACGGCTGGCCGTCCATCGTGACGGTTACGGTCAACAGCCCGTCGGAGAACGACGTATCAACGAGTGCCTGGTTTTCCGAAGGGTGCAGCGAGAAGCCCCAGCCCTGGTCCAAAGGTGGAAACGGAACCATGCCAAGCGCACCGGTCAAGCAGTACACACCCACGTCCTTACGGTAACTGCCCACGTCGATCCCGCCAAGCGAGGTCAGGTCGTACATCGCGCCAGTAGCGCCCACGATATTGATTGCTGCTCTTGCCATGATTAAATCGCCTTGAGGGTGCCGTCTTGGGCACGGGTGGTGTTTCCGTCGTGGTAAATCTTGCGCCATGGATCGCCCGCACCACTCGCGGCGACGGTCCGGAACATCAAGTTCATGCTGTTTCCCGTAACCACTTGTGCAACGAGATCCATAGCGCAGTTTTGGAAAGGGTACTGAGCGCGAATGCCCGCCCAGTAAGCGCCACCTGCTGGCACCAGCGTTGTGCTGTCCCCGTAGTTAATGAAGTGACTGCCTTGCTCGATAAATGCGGAATTACCCACCATGGGCGTTGGTGAGCTCACGTCCTGGATGTTCCCCGCAGCACTGCCAACTGCTTTGAGCGCGGCCGCCCCCAGCCCAAGATTTGCGCGCGCGGCAGGGGCCGAGGTTGCTCCGGTGCCACCATTTGCAACAGGGACAGTGGTCATGCTCGCCACCGGGCCAAGCCCAGAAAGCGTGGCCCCCCACTGCTGAACCATCAGATTGACCGCATCAGCCAAAGCTTTTGGATAGCCGTTAACTGGAACGATCCCGTAGGCAGCGCCTGCTGATGTGGCCCCCCGGTACGCCGGCGAGATCGACACAGAGGTATCGCTCGACGGGTTGATTACCTGATAGATGCCGTTGTCTGGACCGACAAACATGTCGCCAGACCGGCAATTAGAAAACTTCGTACCGACGCCAGTTACAACGGCATTTCCGTTAGTGACTGTTACAGTCCCTTCTGAGAACCAAGAAGCCATATTTTTCTCCATGCGTAAAAAGACCGCTCAATTGGCGGAATGTTACTCTTGACTAACGTTGAATAACTTAATGAAGATCAGCACCATTTTCAGCCCAAGAACCTTCAAACAGAAATAGTGCCGAATACAGCGGGTAGTAAGAAGTATATTGGGTTGGATACAGTAGTAACACTAAATCTTAAAAGTGAGGCCGTGAAATCATACCTTAGCCCGGTCCCCCGCGATTCATTGTTCCCACCCATCATTGGCATTCTGGCATTGTTTACCATCAAATAGTCACCAATCTCATAACTCATCGGAACAGAATACCAATTAGTCGGCAATCCCTGAGCGCTATAAGTTGTATGTGTGTAGGTCCAGTTTTGTACGGCTCTGGTAAACACAGCTGCCTGGGTTCCGGAATCAAAAATTTGCTTGCCTGTTGCATCCCAAATCCTCAAGCCATAGGACGCGCTGGGGACAGAGGAAAATGCGCCGATGAATATAGATCCAGAATGTGCCTGTCCTGATGTTATGGAGCAACCAGTCCAAGCACCAGCAGCCCCTTCTAGCAACACTCCAAGCTGGATGAGTGACCCATTGTTCTGCGGACGCACAAAAACAAGTGGCGGCTCTTGCGTGGTAACAACAGATGAAAATACGACAGAGGCACTAGTTGTATAAGAGCCCTTGTGAAATACACATAGCCTCGCATACTCTGAGTCTAGGGATATCGCACCCGTATCATTTAATACTTGCAGTCCGTAACTCATCAACCAAACCTTGCGACTATCAGTCGCATTGTTGCGCTTGAGAAAGAATCGGAAGGGCTACCTTTTAAGAAGTTTCTTGTATAAACCACATCCTGTGCCATCTCACACTCCAACTGCCTATTTGAAGTAACTTGCGACGTATCGTTATTAATCGGCAAAAAAAAGCAAATAGAGTTATTGGCATTACATCCTGGAACCGAAAATGTCCTAGTCCCACCCGGCCCCGACGCATATGAAACCAAGACGGATAAAACGATCCTGTAAGTCGATATACTGGTATCAAATTCCAAAGTTCTATTAGATGACCACATCCTTAGACCGAAACTCATTAGGAAAGCCTCCCCGCCATAAGCCTGAGTACCTCATTCAAATCGAACACCGCGAGACCATCGTTGTTAAGGACGGAAGACCCGCCCACTCCAGGACTGCGAACAGTGAACGTACCTGCTGGTATGTTGATTTCCAGCAATGGCCGGCCCTTCGAATCAACCGTAGGCGACCGCAGAGTCATGCCCAAGATGATCTCCTGAACAAACGCCTTGCTGATGATTGCCGTATTGAAAACAGCCTGGCCATTCTCAATGACAAACATCGGAATTACCTTTCCGTCGATTTCATTAACCACAGCCATACGCTGGGCCATGATCAGGAACTCGGACTGCTCGCCGTTCGAACCAAACGCAAACCCCGTGGCGACCTTTCGGCCATCCACTACTGTTTGAGCTTTCATGGTGACTTGAGACAACACCTTCCCGTTGAGCTGAACCACGGTTTCACTGACCGTTTGGACAGAGGCACTTGTCTGTCCAATGCTGGATTGCAGCGTTTCCGATACCTTGGCCTGGGCCTCGATTTCAGATGCGCGCACCTTCTTCTCCGTGCTGATGGCTGCGGTGGACTCCCATGCCTTGATCGCCCCTGCCAGATCACCAGAGCCATCGTCCCCACGAACCGAAGCCCGCAGCGCCTCGTTGCTCGATGCCTGGGATGTGATCTTCCCGTCAAGGTTGGTGACTTTCGTGTCGAGGCTGGTGAGCGCCTGGGCAGTGCCGTTAGCCTTTTGATCGACCGCAGACAGATCGCTATTCAGTTTGGTGATCTGCGCCGCAGACGTCTCGCGGTTCGATGCAACAACCTGCTCCAGTACAGTCAGCGACGACTTGTTGTCGCCTACCTGGGCCCCTAGGGTGAGCAGCTGCTGAGCCATCGCATCGTTTTCGCTGGCTCGGGTTTTACGCTCTACTGCAAGATCAGCCGTAGACGTCCATCCTTTGATTGCGTCGGCCAAATCGCCGGCGCCGTCATCACCACGGGCAGCTGAGCGCAACGCCTCAACTGAGGTGGCGGTGGCCAACACCTTGCCGTCGATTTCCTCGATCTTGGTTTCGATGATCTGGACCTGGGATGCCAGTGCATCAGTCGTTTCAAGAATGGTGCCGATATCGACCCAGTACGTAACGTCGGGAGGCGTTGCGCCCACAGGCACAGGGCCTTTCGCTTGGTAGAGTCGCTGATCAAGCCGCACGATGTCGCCCTTCAGATAGGGCTTTGCCGGGTCGTAAGCGAGAGCATCGCTTACCTGCTTGATCAGATCCTCCAGCTCCTGCTTGGCTTCCTCGAGGCGCTCATTTACTGAGCCTGGGCCGTCGCCGGTGATCAGCTCTATCTCCTCGCGCAGGCTCTGGTACAGGGCGCCCTTGCCGATCTTCTCGGCGTAGTACGCCTCATAGTCGCTCTGCTTGCTGCTGGCCTGACCGTTGACGGCGCCTGGCAAAGGGAAGAACGGGCCGACGTTTCCAGTCCGGTCAACCAGGCGCGCCCAGAAGAACAGACTCGCCCCGGCCAACAGGCTGTGCATCTCATGCGAGGCCTGCGGGTAGCTGAAGTCGCTCAGCTTTACCGCCGTCGTCAAGTCGGGCGACTCGCTGTACCAGAGTTCCGTCCGTTGGGTGTCCTCCGCACCTGGTGGGAATCCCCACTGGATGCCGATGCCATAGATCAGGCTGGTGGTGGTCAGGAACGACACCGCCGGCGGCAGGCCTGTCTTGCCTTCCAGGTTGGTCAGGCTGGAGTTTTTCCAAATCGACGAGATTTCAAACGCGCTCACGGCGCGCACTCGGGCCAGGTAGGCGCCCGAGTAGATGCCGGTGACATCAACGCTCGTCGAGCCGGTACGCTGCACCTTGATCCAGTTGCCGCTGTCCTTGCGCCACTCCACGTCATAGGCAACGGCGCCAGCAACAGCTGGCCACGAGATGTTCATGGTGCTGATGGCGATACCCTGGTTCACCGCATAGCTCGACGTCAGTGTGACGCTGGCCGGCGGCGGTACCACGGTGATCGGGATAACACTGATCGGCCGCTCTTCCAGGCGCGCGCCTGTGTCGATGTGCGCGAACTTACTCGGGTCGTACTGAACGGCCGATATCTCGAACACACCAGGCTCTGGCCGGGCCACGCTGACCACCCGGTAAAGCGGGACTGCCAAGTCGTCAGCATCGAGCGCCCACACCAATTCCGGCTCAGGTGTCACGGAGTAAGCCACGGTGACCGTAACCTGCCGCCCGCTGACCAACTGCACAGTGCGCGCCTCGCACTTGCCGTCAGGCAGGTTGAGGATCAGTCGGTCGCCTGGCTTGGCCTGGGTGTCGCGGTCCAGCTTGATGACCTTGCCGTTTACCGCTGAGATACGCCCGCCGATGGCACGCCCGGCGAGCAGTTCGTCAGCAATCGGGATCACGTAGCCAGGCAGCGGGATACGGCCATCCAAGCCAACCTTGAACGTTACGGCCCGATCCTTGGAGTTGGTCAGCAACGCCCACTTGCCGCGGCGCTGGGCCTCCGATTCGCGGGTGCAGCCGATAGCGCTGATCTCAAGCGGGTTATCGCCGTAGCGCCGCTGCAGCTTCTGGTCGGTCACCGCGGTGACATCGGTGTCGTAGTTGTTCAGCGGGTTGTCGTAGCTGACCAGCGCTCTGGTGTAGCGTGTGCGCTCCGATGCGCTGGAGTAGGTGAACTTGCCGTCGATGACGTTTGCCCGGGTGTAGGCAAAGTCGAAGTCCGTTGCGCGCGGCATATCCGAGAGAGTGAACACCTGGCCCTGGGCCCAGTAGGTCATGCCTCGGTAGATCGCCGAGATGTCGCGCAGCAGTGACCAGGCATCGGCTTTGCTCTGCAGGTTCAAGTTGCAGATGAAGCGCGGCTCCTGGCCACCCTTACCGTCCGGCACCAGTTGGTCGCAGTATTGCGAGATTCGGTACAGCTCCCACTTGTCCACCATCCACGGCTTAATGCGACGGCCCAGGCCGAAGCGGTCAGCAGTGGTGATGCCGTAAGTAGCCCAGGTAGGATTGTTGGTGTAAGCCTCCTTCAACGTTCCATCCCAGACACCACTATATGTGCGCGAGACCGGGTCGTAGTTGCTCGGGACCTGCCACTTGCGAGCCTTACAACCGACGGTTACCGCCGGAATGCTGCGAAACTGCTCGGCGGAAAACTCGATGTATAGGAGCGCGGTGTTTGGATAGCGGATCTTTGCGTCAATCACCTCGGTGAAACCGGCGATCTGCATGATGTCCGAAAACTTGCCCGGACTATTTTGGTTTACCGTCAACCGTGTTATGCGCATCAGCCAGCCGGTGGTGGAGTTCGGCAAGTCAATTCGACGGGTACGCTCGTATAGGGTTGTGGTCTTCCCATCTACCGCCTCGTTCAAGACCTCCTGGTAAACCCCGCCATCGGTTGCCAACTCGACTTTGTACTGAATGCGATAGCCGTTGATGTTGTTATTTGCATCGACGGACTGAAGCGCCGGCCAGGCAAACCGCACGCGCACAGCGGAAAGCTGGGTGTTGCTGATCGCCCTAATCCACGGGGTTCCGCTGCGCAGTTCGGTGTTGATAGTGGTCTCGTTCTCGACCGATGGAATGCCCTGGATATAGGTCTGGTCCACGGCCCCGATGCGCCACTCCCACTTGACGTTCGGGAAGTTCATGTTTCCCTGTGGGTCTTGCAGCGGAGTGTTGTCGAGGTAGATGTCCCTGGCGGTTGGTGTGCCTTCGAATTCACCCTCGCCCACGGCGATGAGCATTTTTGCAATGGCAACCGAGCGCAGACTGTCAGGGGCTTCCGTTGGCGTTTTAGGCTTCTCTTCGCCGCCCTTGGCGCCGTGGATGTCGATCTTGCTGTCGTCGCCCATCTTTTTCTCCAGGCAATAAAAAACCGCCTCGTGGGCGGCTGCAGTGCTGTTGGTTGCGGCTACATCTGATCTTCGGCGTATATGGCGGCACTGATGATCGCCCCGCCCCAGCGGCGCTCGCCGATGCAAAGCGGTACCGGGTTGCCCGAGGCCGTGGTGTTCTTGGCGCTGCCGAAGGCGTAGCCGGGCGTGTTCTCGGGCGCGGCGCTTGTCTTGAGTCCGCCAGCCTGGGGGCTGAGCATTTGAATCACGCCGCCCAAAACCATTGAGCCGCCCATCATTATCAGGGCCGAGCCGAAAGGGGCCATGGTGCCAAAGCTACCACCTGTGATCACCAGCCCCACAACAATAAGTACGGCTCCAATTATTGTTTGTAGAGCCCCGCCACGCTTGCTACCAGTGATCACCGGAGCAATACGGATGTCCCCCTTGCCAGTGAATCCAAGCTCTTTTTCTCCGACGTTTTGAGCCCCACGGAAAACCGCAAACTCGATACCTCGCGACTTTGCATTAGACAAAAACCGTTCAAAGCCTGGGATTTGAACGCAAAGCGCCTTGATTGCTTCGGCCGGTGACCGTACCGAAAGACGGAACGACCTTCCAAATTGGCGCAATTGGCCGTATAGGAGAACCGTCGTCATGGGCTGATAGTTGATTACCAGTGCCGCCATAAAAATCTCCAGACAATAAAAAGGCCCACCGAAGTGAGCCAAGGAAATAAGTCTGTGCCTACAGACAGCCCTGAAGAGCTCCCAATCTCTTATTTGCAATCCAATTGGGTAGCACTACGTAATATTTTGAGACCGAGCCAGCCCCTTCAGGCTGAACATCTACGAAATAAGCTGAGGCCTCTGTGAACACGGTGTATCCGTTTGGTCTTCCAGCTTGAAGAGTTGCACCCGGCGTTCCGCCGAAGATTGGCTGATTCTGCCATTCGTATTGGACACATTCTGCGACGTTTTTATCTGACTTTTTTGAATGCAAAACCTTGTAAGGGCCATCCAGTCGCGCTTCGTTCATTGTCGGCGGCATACACCCCGCCAGCATCGCCACCGCCGCCGCCGCTATCAAAATCCGCATGATCGATCCTCATCCTGAAAGTGCCGACTGTATCACCCTGCATCACGGTGGCGAAGAATCAGGCGTGTCCGGTCATGCCATGGACCGCCGTAGACGATGATCTCGGACGGCCTACCGTATAGGTGATGCAGCAGGAACGGGCCGGGGCCGAAGGTAGCGGAATCCTCACCAGGCAGCGCCGGATCAGTGCCCAGATATATGCCTGCGTGGTTCGGGTGCACCGTCCGGCCAACCTGCATAACGATCATGTCGCCGCGCTGAGGGCTGTCTACGCGCACAAAGCCGGCAGCCTCGTAATGCTGTTCGTAGAGACTTGGGTTTTCCGCCCTCTCCCACCAGCCATCGGCGCGCTGGAAGGCTTCGAATTCCAATCCCCACTCGCGCTGATACCAGTCGGCGCAGACCTGCCAGCAGTCCCAGGCGCCGTGTACGAACGGGCGCTTGAGCAGCGGCGTACTGCCGTTCGGCGTGATCGTCCTGAGGTCTCCTTCGGGCCAGGAGAGAATGTGCCAGGGCAGCGCCGTGGCCTCGCACATGGCCAGGTCGTGCGGTGACGGCCGGCTGGTGGCGTCCGGGTGGGAGTGGACGATGCCGATCACCTCTCCCAGGTCCTCCGCTGCGGCGTAGTCTTCTGGATCAAGCCGGAACTCTTCCTTCGGATCCGTGGCGATGTTCCTGCACGGGAAGTACTTCTGCGCGCGGCCGACGCCCAGCAACAGGCCGCAGCATTCACGCGGATACTCGGCTGCCGCATGCGCCTGGACCGCCGCAACAATATGCTTGCGCATGGTCAGCTCCGGGCAATCAGGGAAACGGCGGGGAATCCGCCGAAAGAAAGTTCGTTGTTCTCGCCGAAGCGCAGCTTGCAGGACGATAGGCAGCCCTTGCATTGGTCCCGGGCGGGATCGGTCGTTGGGTTGTCCTCGTCGTCAAACATCGCTGGGCCGGTATAGCCGCAGTCCGGCCCGCGGTAACCGTTGGTCATGGCCCAGTGGCAGAAGGTCGTCATCTGTCGCCCAGGCAGCCCGTGGTTATCGATCTCGCCCGGCGAGGACAACTCCCAGACCACCGCCTCGCCGTCTTCGCTGGTTTTCTGGTCGATGTACCAGATCTCCAGCGCCTCCTGGGTAGGGTCGGCCGTTGGGTTACCTTCTGGAAAATTCACCGCATCCAGGTACTGGGCCAGCGTCTCGCGAACGGTCAGCTTGAACTTGAGCATGTCCTCGAATGCCAGGCACAGCGCTGTGACACGGCCATTGATGTTGCCGGCGGCGAACGTTGGCCTGGTAGCCGATCCATCGCTGTTAGAGCCAATACCTTCAACCTGCACAGGCCAGGCGGCGTACTCGGCACCCTGCCACCAGATCGACTTGGCTGGGAGCTCCTCTTCCACCCCCTCATAAGCCAGAAGCTCATCCGGCGTGTGCGGTATGGCGTGCCCGTGAAAGCGCAGATAATCGGCGCCGTATTCAGTCCCGTCGATTTCGAACAGGCGAATCTCGCCGCCGGGCTCCAGTTTTTGGATGTCCGCGATCAGTGCCATATATAACCTTTAGGGTTGGAAGTTTTGTTCGAAGGTTGCGGTGAGCGTGTAGTTTTCCGCGCCGTGGGGTGTGAGCTGATATCCATCACATTTGTACAGCCCCAGCTCACCAAGCGGCGGCGTCCACAAAAAGCCCCTGGCGCCCTTATGGGCGTCGATGAAGTCCATTATCTGCTTGGTGCGAATGCCATCACCGAGAAACGTGAGCGGCCAGGACTGCGATTTGTTGTTGATGCCATCGCTTACCGATTGCGCGTAACCATCGCCAAAGCCTTTGGTGCGGACCCGGAATTTTGCCTGGCCCTGCGGGTCAGTCCTCGGGCACCAGGTGAACCTTTCAAGCGCCATAGTTGATTACCCACTGATTGCTCTTTTAATGCTGCCGCCCTGCCCCAGGTCCTTGCGAATCAGCTGACGGTAACGCTGGTCAACAAAATCACCGAGATCCTTCCCGAACTGCTGATATGCGAGGTCATCCGCTGTAGCGCTGGTAGTCCCATCACTTGCGACAGTCACGGTCACATTTATCTGGGCAGGAGCGCCCATAGCGCCAGAGCCGCCACCAACAGCCCTCACACCAAGAGCACCACTCGCTGTTCTGGTCAGCGGCATGATTGCCTCTGGCCCAGCCTCCCCCATCAATCCCATGCCCCCGGCCATCCCAAACGCCGTTGGCTTGCTGACGATAGAGTTTGTGAATGCGCCACCATCGGCGAACATCTGCACGCCGCCCGACCATGCGCCGCCCTTGGCTTGTGGGAAGTAGCTTCCGGAGTAACCCCCAGCAGACGCCCCCAAGTTGGACGAAGTGGCACCAGCAGACCCGGCCGCAAGCCCATTGCCGCCAGCTGCACCACCACCGAAGTAACTGGCCGCAGCACCGACCAAGCTGCCCAGCAGAGCCGAACTTGCCTGGCGGGCAGCGATGCGCGCCATATCGGCCAGAATGGATTTGGTGAAGTCGGCAAACGACGCCTTACCGGTGATGGCAAAGTTCACCAGCGAATCTTCCATGGAGCTGAAAGCGTTGCTGAACATGCTTTTCGTCTGGCCGGCGACGTCTTTGGCGCTATCCAAATAGTCCTGCCAGGCGCTCTTCGCGCCGTTTGACCAGTCGCTTTGCGCAGAGTCCATCTGCGCCCATCCCTCCTGCATCGCAGCCACTTGCTTCGGCAGGTACGCATTTGTCAGGTCAATCTGGTCTTGAAGGGCTTTGCGCTGAGTGTCAGTTGTAGCTGTTGCAAGCTCGGTCCGAAGGGAAAGAACTTTATCGTTGGTCTGACGCTCAAGCTCCAGGCGCTCGAGATAGCGATCGGACTCCTTGCTGCCCATGGCGACGGCCGCAGCCTGTGCCGCATACTGCTCGCGCTGATTGTTGAGCTGCCGCTCCAGGTCAGCCTGGAACTGCATCGCCTGGGAAAGACCGGTGGCGGCGTTAACCGCCTCGTTGAACTGGCTCGCCAACCAAGCGGTGGCTTTACCGTACTGCTCTTTGGAGATTTTTCCGTTTTTCTCCAACAGTGCGATCTGTCCGGTCTGCTTGCTGAATTCGTGCGCCGCAGCATTTACCGGATCATAGGTCTGACGGAGTTGATCAAAAGCTGTGGCGGCCTCTTTGAGCTGGGCCTTGAGTTTGCTCTGGGCCTCCGTGGCGGCTTTGGTGGTGCCGTTGAGTTGAGCTACCTGCTTATCAATCGCCTCAATTGCTCGCCTGTAGCGGTCAGCGTTTGCAGGATCTTTGGCCATTGCTGCAACGAGCTCGGCACGGTCCTCCTGCAATTTGTTCAGGCGATCATATGAGTCGAGCAGTTTCAGTGATGCCGCGGTGGTTCCAGTAAATGCTGCGGCGACCTTTTGCTCTTGCTGCTCAACCTGCTTATTTCCCTCAACCAGTTTCTGATCGCCCCAGCCGCGCAGATCGCTATAGGCCTTGTAACTCGCTAGACGCTCATCCGATGCTTTCTTGGCGGCCCCCAGGTCCTGCCCGAACAGGTCCCCAACGAATAGCGTTGGGTTGGTGGCGAACTTGTTGAGCGCGCCCTGCGACTTGTTATAAGCATCCAGTGACCGGTTGGTGGCCTCCTCGTCGGAGACGCCGGCCAGATGTCGTGTTTTCCGGTCCGTTGAGAAAAAGGACGTGACCTGCTTCAGGTCATTGGCCATTGCGCGCAAGTCGTTGGGCAGTTGTGCCAGGCCGCTTGCGGCGGCGCCGGTCAACTTCACAACCAGCGCGGCCAAGTCTGCCATGCCCTGCTGGAACGCTGGATCCTTAACGATATCGCGCAAGCCATCGAGCGAGTTTTGCAGGGGGCCCATATCAACGTTTGCTAGCCCGGACACGAACTCGTTGCGCAACCCTTCGACCTGGAACTGCAGGTCTTGGATGATTTCGTTTGCGCGCACCAGGTTCGCGATCTGCGCAGGATCCATTGCGATCCCAAAGTCCTTTGCCTGGGCCAGGTACTTGCGCAGACTCTCGCCCCCTTTATCGAGCAGGGGCAGCATCCGCGAAAGATCGTTGCCAAGGCTCTCGAGGATGTTGATTTTCTCGGACTGCGTTGAGACCTTTTTAAGGCCGTCAGCGATTGCCAGTAGCTGCTTGTCGGGCGCCATTCGCGCCAGCTCTTCGGCTGACAACCCCAGCTTTTTGAGACCTTCTATGGCCTCCCCGCCGCCGGTGATAACTGCGTCGCCGATTTTGTCGCCGATATCCTTGAAGATGTCGGCCATCTTGTCGCCGCTGAGTCCGGCGCGCTCGGCGGCATATTGCCACTGCTGCAAGACAGTGGTCCCGATACCCAGGGATTTGGCCCACCGGTCGGTCTCGGTGGTCGCCGCCGCAGTGTTTTTAAGCATCACCAGCGAGGCGGTACCCACACCCAGGGTGGCGGTCACCACGGTTGCAAGTGCGCCGCCGATCTTCTTGCCGGCGGCCTCGGCACGGGCCTCCATCTCCTTCATGCGCTTTTCGGTGAGGCGGCCGGCTTTATCCATGCCTTGCTCGAAACCACCGATGCGCGCAATCAGGTCCAGCGTCAGCGTGCCGAGTGAACGAGTAGCCATGGGCTATTTCCTGTGGATGCGCAGGTCATGCCCATTCGGCCATTGCCGTCTCGAGCGATACCCCTGCTTTTTCTTGGTGAGGCATGAAGTCGATCAACTCTGCGGTGCCGCCGCCCAGCCGATTCACCTGCAGCGCAATGATCGCGCCCATCTGCTCGGATCGATTCGCCAAGTTGAAGGAACCATGTTTGTTTCTGTATGCAGCCCAGGCCATGGCCTCGGGATAACTGATATTGGCCTTGGCCTCTGCCACTGTTCGCCCGCCGACTCCGTTCAGCACCAGCTCATGCCAGAACTCATCGGCGGCTGTTAGTTTTTTGTGCGGTCGGCCCCGGTGTTATTGACCTCATGCACGGCGGCAAGAATGGCCCAGCCAAGACCAGGGTTCAGGCGGTAGGCATCCTCGTAGGAAATTGCCTCTTCGCCGTTTTCGCCGAGCGTCACGCAAGTCGAGATGTACTTTGCATTGCGGCTCTGCTCTGAATCGCTGGCAGAGAAGAGCTTTTCGATCATGCCGAATGACTGCGGCATTACGAAAATCGAGAACTTGTCAGTGACAGGTTTGCCCTTGGTGTCCTCGTGTTTCCACACAACCGCTTTTTTTACCATGGCGCCGCCGACGAGACCGCCGGCAGCTTTCAGTTCAGTCAGGTTCATGTTTCGCCCTTATGTGGTTTTCTTGATCCAGGCGGAACCGCCCGAACGCTGAATGGTTGCAGTGGTGGTCACGACGGTGTTTGCAGCGAACGAGAACGGGAAGTCCGACACGTAACCTTCAAACACGAACCAGGTCCGCGTGGCCGGCAGTTCGAAATCATCGCCGTCAGTTTCAAGCGTTGGCAGCGCCGTACCATCAGACCAGCCCACCGCCCACTTGATACTGGTATCGCCGTCAGCCTCGGAAAGCTGATGCAGGCGAATATGGCTAGCGTTGTTGGGATCAGCATTCAAGCCCAGGGAAGCCTGGCCAGGGGTGCGCAAGCCCTTCTTGTAGCTGCGCTCCTTGGCGCTCAGGCACGTATCTTCAATCTGGTCAGCCGGCGCACCGCCTGGGTCAAAGCTGGTGGCACACTCCACCTCCATGACGGTATAGGGGCCAGTGCCGGAAAGCGGTGGAACGAGGGCAAAGACCTGCGTGCCCTGGGTGAGAATGGACATAGGTGTCTCCTGCGGACAAAAAAATACCCGCTCATGGCGGGCTTGGGTTTGGGGCTTGGTTATCGGCGGACAATCCAGTCCACGCTGAAGCTATAGCGGTATCGGCCTGTTTCGGTGTCCCGGTTCTCGCCGTTGTAGCCAACCACCGAGGCGGACAGCTCGACGGCGTACTCCAAAGCCTGCCCAGCGGCCCGTGCCTCAGCAGCTGTGGCGGCGTAGACATCGATCTGCAGGGTATGACTCTCGACGTCTGGCCGGCCTGCCAGGTAGTTATCGGGCGACCCGTCAATGATCTGCCAGACGCAGTACGTGCCCGCTGGATTATCCGGGGCCATGCCGAACAGATAGAGCCGGGTCGGGTTGGTGCCCAGCAGCGCTGTAACGGCTGGGTCGGCGGCGGCAACCTGAAAAATTGGCGGATACTTCATTGAGCGGCCTTCTTCGCTGCGCGCTTGATAGCGCGGTCGATTGCTTTCTCGTACTCAGTGACGAATGCGTCAGTTGCAGCGCTGATGTTGTCAGCGAGGGCCTTTCGCATGAACGGGGTGGCCTGCATTTTCTCGGTGCCGAACTCCAGAAGCCTCCAGTGGGGGGTTGGCCCATTGGCTGATAAATCAGGAGTGGCCCCTTTCTTGGGAAGCACAGCGCCATGCAGTACGCCCACTCGAAAGGCCAGATCGCCGGTCTGCTTGAACAGCCGCCCATTCCACCGAAGCGCGATGTTCTTGGCGATAGACCTGCCCGTTGCCGTGTCGTCCAGCTTTTCGGCGCCCTCCTTTGCCTTGTTGGCCACCAGTTGAGCAGCTTTGCGCAACGCCGAGCGCCCACCTTTGCGCTTGAGGTCGTATGTCACTGCCTCAAGCTTGCCGAGCAATGAATCTAAACCGGTGATGCTGAACTCCATGCCATCAGCCATCCTTAGCCCTCCCTTGAAACCAGAATGGTCAGGTACTCAATCCCAGACTTTGGATCTTCCAGCGGTCGGCCTTCGATGCTGTAAAACTCGCCGCGGTGCACGATTCGCATGGTCGAGTCGATACCTGCGCGGTAACGAATGACGACGCGAGCTGTCAGCTTTGACTGGATAGCAGCTGCGGCAATGAGGTCGCGAGCAGATAACGGACTGACACTGGCCCAGACCTTCGATACATCAACCCATGAGGGGGTCATTTCCCCCGTAGCCTGATCTTGCACGTACTCGGGGCGCTGGATGGTAATTCGATGACGAAGATCGCCGGCTCTCATATATTCACCCAGCGGTGAGGCTTCCAAAGAGCACTGGTTGCCATAGGCAGTTCAACCGCTACGCCACCGATCACCACCGACTCCTTGTCGCTGTACCAGTGACCGATCAGCATCAGCGCGCCCTGCTTGATCGCTTTAGTCATCAATAGCGCGTTGCCGACTGGATCAGGCAAAGTTCCTTCTGGATCGACCAAGGTGCGATTGGTCCAGGTCTCAAACGCACTGAGAGCTGCATCCCTGTAGCCCTCAATTAGCGCATCCTCATCGTCATGGTCGACCCGTAAGTGAGCCTTGACGATGGGCAGATCAATCATGGCTTGCTCCGTGGCTTGCGCTCGGCCTTCGGTTCACCTGCAAGCGTGGCGTACTCCAGATGCTCCACAGCAACGATGGCGCATCGCTCAGAGACCTCCTGCTCGCCCACCTCTATCTGGATCACATGATTACCGTCGACCGCGAACGGGAACGGCTTGGTAACAATGATTGTTGGCATAAATCCTCCGCAGGATGGGCGCCCGAAGGCGCCCTCCCAATTAGGCTGCGGCACTCAGGGTGAGAATCTTCACGGCCTGGGAGTCGACCAGCATGCCGCCGACGCGCTTGGTGGTGTAGAAGCCAACAAACGGCTTGTTGGTGTAGGGGTCGCGCAGCACGCGGGTGCCGATACGGTCGACAACGGTGTAAGCGCGCTTGAAGTCGCCGAATGCAATGGCATTGGCATCGGCGGCGACATCCGGCATGTCTTCGTTTTCGGTGATGCCGTAGCCCAGAAGGACCGACGGCGCGCCCGCTTCCAGGCCTGGGCGCCACAGGTAGTTGCCCTCGCTGTCCTTCAGCTTGCGGACATAAGCAACGGTCAGGTTGCCCATCATCCAGGTGCCGTTAGCGCGGTAGCCTGCCTTGAGGGCGTGAATCAGGTTGATCAGGCTGTCGCCAGTGATCGCGCCGGCGGTGCCAGAGACGAGCTTTTGCAGAACACCGAACGCACGCTCATCGTCGGCCTTCAAATCCAGGCCGTAAGCCAGCAGGCCTTTGGGCTTGTTAACGCCATCACCCACCAGGAAGGCATTCCCTTCTTTCTCGGCGAAGTCGCGGGCAACCTCGCCATTCAACCAGCCCTCAGCATCGAAGAAGATGTCGTCAAGGCTGGTCTGAGTGGCTTGTGGGTTGGCGTACAGCTCACCCATAAACGCAGAGATGTTGCCGAGCTTTGGAGTGTTGGTCGCAGGACGCGGATCGGTTTCACCTACCCAGCCCGCGCCGTTGCCGCCCAGGTTCACCAGGCGCTTGTAGTCTGGGCTACCAACGGTGATCTGATTGCAGACCTGACGCATAGGCGATGTATCGCGCAGCAGTTCGATGATGCTGCGGTCCAGCTCTTCGGGAACCGCAAAACCGCCATCTGCATCAACGCCGACCTGCAATGCCTTGGCCTGCAGTTCGCCCAGGCCGGTCTCGACACCCTTGCGCACGAACTGCATGAATGCGGCCTTGTGCTCACTGGCGGCCTTGGTGCCGGTGCCGTCTGGGCGTTTGAGGGACAACAGCTCTTTTTCCAGATTGCTTTTCAGCTCATCCAACTCGCTCAACTTCTCGTTGAGGGTATCGACCTGGCCGGACAGCTTGCCTTTTTCTTCTTCTAGGCCATCAATGCGCTTGTCATTGGTCTTTTTGAATTCGTCGAACTTCTTGCCCAGGGCTTCGGCGACGTCATCGATATCTTTCTTTTCAACAGCCATGAGAGGCTCCTTAAATGCGGGTCAGTAAAGATTTGAGGGATTGCATTGCATCGTCGGCATCCGCCTCTCGCGGTGAAACTGCGCCGTAGCCCTTGGCCATAAAGGCCTTGGCCTGGGAGCCAGAAAACCCAACCTCTCGAAGGGCTCGCTCCACTTTGCTGGGCGGCGGTGTTTCGCCGCGGGCCAGCAGAGATTTCACATCAGTGATCCGGGCCTCATCGTTGGCCGGGAACGTGACCAGGGAGAGCTCCCAAAGGTCGATGGCCTTCAGAATCCAAACTCCCTTCTCCTTGTCATACTCGTAGTCATCGAGCATGTAGCCGATGGAGGTCCCGGTCAGGCTGCCTGCCTTCATGTGCGCATGGGCACGCTTGGCAAGCGGGTCATCCTCAATAAGCAGGCGCCCTTTGAAGAACAACCCCACATCGTCTTCACGCATCTCGGTGTAGATGCCGATCGGTTCGTTCATGTTGTGCTGCCAGAGCATGGCCGGCAGGCGGCCCTTCTCTTTCCACTTGGCCAGACTGGCCGTGAATGCCCCGCGAACAACCACGTCGCCGTAGCTGTCCTCGACACCAAACACAGAGCCATAGCCCTCGAACTCGCCGCTTTCGCTGACCGATTTAATGGTGAGCGGTCGGTCAAGACGCTGTTTTGTCTGCATCGTCGGCAGCCTCTGGTTTGGTAGTCATGTTCATCGGGGTTAGATAGATATCGCCGCCTTCGCGGGGGTTTTCGTCTTCCAGTTCGCGGCAGTCGTTGGGGCTCAAAATCCCCCATTGGATGCCCTTGCCATAGGATTCGTAGCGGCCTTTGAGGTCACCACGCATCAGGGCCCCAGCATTGAACTTGGCGTAATGCGTCAGGCGGTCTTTCTCGCTGAGCAGGCCGACCTGAATGCGGTGCTCAATACGAGTCATGATCGGAACCAGCGAGTAGTTCACGAAGCTCATGCCCATGTGTTCGATGTTGTTGAGCGTCATCTTTTCCATGCTGGCCACCAAGTGCGGCGGCACGCGGAACAAGCCGCAGATCTGCGACTCGGTAAGCTTTTTTGATTCGATGAACTGGGTGTCTTGGGCGTTAAGGCTGATCGGCTTCCAGTCCAGCCCCATCTCCAGAATCATCGGCTTATAGGCGTTGGCCACGCCCATGTGCTCGCCCTGAAAATCCGCCTTGAGCCGCGCGAACGCTTCGTCGGTGAGCTGTTGCTCGGTCCGCAGGACACCACTAGTTACGGCGCCGTTGGTGAACAGCTTGGCAGCGTGAGCGTCCATCGCCTGGCCTAGCCCCAGCGCCTGACGCGCATAGGCAATCGGATTCAGCCCGTTGAGCCCATCCAGCGTGAACAAACGAACATGCCAAATCTCATCCTGGGTTAGCGTTTGAACGCCCGATTTGAAATTGACCTTGTATTCAACTGTCCAATCATCCTTGAGCTTTGGCGTAACGATGTCCGGGTTGAGCGGTAGAAGCTCAACCACGTTGCCCAGCGCCTTCACTTTATAGGCGTAGAAATTACCGCGAAGACAAAGACACGCCACCAACATCTCCCAGAACTCCTGGGCGGTCATGTAGCTATTGGGGGCCATGGTGATCAGGGGGTAGAGCCGGTGCCCCGTGGCAGGCAATCGGACGCGGCCCGTTTGCTTCAAAAGCCTACAAGGCAGCATCCCCATCGACTCCGCCAGCACCCGCACGCAGTTGAATACAACAAGTTGCTGCATAGCGCTGGTGGTTGTTACCCGTTGGCCGGCATTGCTTTCATAGCCAGCGCCCAGCGCTTGGGCAAGCTTCTCCGGCGTATCAATGACCTGTGTGTCGTTTTTCCTCCCAAGAAGTGAACGAAGCATCAGCGTCCACCTCGCACGATTGAGTACACAGACAGGGTGATCAGTAGCGCCCCACATACAGTCAATGCCAAAGGCTCACCCATCCACACCCACAACCCTCGAGTCAGCAAGGCCAGGCCAAGCACGCCGACGAGATCAGGCAAAGCCTCTTTCAGCGCCTCCAACTTTGGCGGCTTGATTTCTTCGGTCATAGGGTTCGAATTCCGTGCTTGGAGATATGGTCAGAAAGGGTGTCGTCTGGGTGCAGGTTCGCGAGAACGCGACCGATCGCCATGATCAACCCCACAGCCCCGTCAATTTTGTTGTCGTCGCCCTGCTTGATCGGGCGCACCACGTCATCGTTACCTGGAAGATTTTTCCCAATGACGTTGCCGATGCACCAGGTCATGATCGGGTTGCCGTCGTGATGGAACCGGCCCGACTCAATAGCGGCTTCCAGCTCTTTCATTGGGTCCGACATGTTGGTGTAGTTCTGGGTGGTGGTAATTGGGTTGAAACCCTCATCATCCAGATCGTGACTCAACCCAGTGGCACCAAATGGGTCGATTGGCGACTCCCGCAAAGGAGCCTGATGATTTGCCTCTTTCGTATCCTCCAAGATCTCTCGGTAATCGACCTCGGCCCCATCAGTTACTTCCAAGTGCCCGGAGTGAATCCATGCCTGAAACCGCTCAGACATCCGCTTGTTATCGGTATTGAATGCGGTGTCGTAGGGAACCCAGAACTTCGGGGCCACGCTGTAGTAGTGGACTTTCCCGTCAATCATTCGCCAGAACAGGCGAGCCCTTGAGTTCATGTCGAGCTTGCGCGCCAGGTCGAAACCTGCATTCCACTCTTGGCCCTCGAACTGCTCCAGGGTCAGCGTGGTGTCCTCGCAAGCCTTCCAGCTTTCCATGTTGTAGAAGCCGGACTTGGCACTCACCCAGAGATTTAGGTGCTTTGTCTTGAAGGTGTTGGTGAATCTGGCTGAGCGAATCGCTCTGGCCTGCTGGCTCTCCAGATACTCCTGGAACACCGACACCCCATGGTTCGGGTTGGCCTTGGCCAACATCTTCGGGTCAGTCCAGTCATCCCCCTCATCAAGCGTCCAGATCCAGCCGAACAACTCATCGTCGGGCACGGTGCCCTCGAGCATCTCGATTACCTGGCGGCGCTTGTCGTAGCAAGGACCCTCAATGTCGGAGCCGGCGGTGGTGATGATGAACATCAACGGCTGCCGCCTGGCCCCCATACCGGTGAGCATGGTGTCGTATTGGGCTGACGTTGGGTGTTCGTGATATTCGTCGACGATGGCACAGCTTGGTGAGGCACCATCACCTGGGTTGCCGATCAGCGGCTCGAAACGACTGAAGTCCGATGGGATGTTCATGTTCGAGGCGTTCACCTCAATGCCGGCGGCCTGCACCAGCATTGGCGACTTGGTGACCATCAGCTTCGCCGGGCGGAACACTTCCCAGGCCTGCTTCTCTGTCGTGGCACCTGCATACACCTCGGCACCGTACTCACCATCGGCGACGAACATGCTTATGCCAACACCACCAGCAACGACTGACTTTCCGTTCTTGCGGGGAACCTCCCAATAGCTTTCGCGGAACCGTCGGTAGCCACCCTTCTTCCTGACCCAGCCGAACGTCACCGCAATACCGAACAGTTGCCAGGCCTCAAGAGTGATCAGTTGTCGCTTGAATGCCCATTCGCCTTTAGTGTGCGGCAACAGCTGCATCAGCTTGAGCTTCTTCTCGGCCTTGGCTGGATCGAACTTGAAGCGGAATGCGCGCTTGCGGCTGGCAGCCAAATCATCGAAGTGGCGCTGCACCGCCTGGTGGATGTAACGGCACGCAGGAACCTTCCCGCGCAACAGAGACCTTCCCCACGCCATCGCCTTGTCGACATTGGGGTGGGCAGATTTGGTCATCAGGTTCTCAGCAGGTTGGCAAATTCGTTGGTTTCTTTCTCCTTGTTACCGCCGATCAGGCGCGTACGACTGGCCGGATCGAGCCCAAGCATCGAGCCGAAGGTCACGATCTGACGCATCGTTTCGTTGGCAGCGGTCAGTGCTGGGTTCTTTATCGGGCCGCCCTGCGCACCAGCCACCACGATTCCGTGCTGCTGGACTGACTCTTGGGCCATGCGCCAGTTGTCATACGCAACGCAGAACGCTTCGACGTTGTGCAGATCGGTGATCGCCACGACGTTTTCGCGCAGCAATTCGGGTACAACCATGCGCCACATCTGGGCAGCGCGATTGCTCAACCACTCAGGCGGATCGACATCTGTGATTTTTGAAAACTCTGGCTCGGCCTTATTGAGCGCTCGCTTGCCAGGATTTCCGGCGAGCAATTTCTTGGCCGTCGGCTTGGGTTTGCGACCACGGCCGGCGACCGTGGCGGTGCCTCCCATCGCGCAACTCCTGGATTTTTAATTTCGCGGGTGTGAAAAAACGATTGAGGGCGCGGTCTAGAAGCGAAAAGGCCCAGACTTTCGACCCTCCCCCTCCCTTTCTGCGCGAATAGTTCTCATTTGTTCGTTTTTCACTGCTTTTCGGCCATTTTTCTGTTTTCAGCGCCGGGAATTGCCGAAACCACCGTCCTCGGAGGCCGTTTTGCTGGAGTGGCACGGACCACACAGGCTCTGCCAGTTGTCACGATCCCAGAACAGGGTCATGTCACCTTTGTGCGGGATGATGTGGTCAACATCCGTCGCCGCGACCACCTTGCCTACCTGCTCGCAGCATCTGCACAGCGGATGCTTGGCCAGCCAACCTGCCCGAGCCTGCTGCCACTTGTAGTTGTAGTGGCGCTTGGTGCTGCTCTCTCGAGGCTTGGCCCAGGTCGAACTCTTAAGCAGGTGGGCATGTTCATCACAGTACCGAGGGTTGCGGGTCAGCGTGTTGCAGCCCTGGGCGTTGCACGGCTTCTGCGGTCTCAGCGGCACGGGGTGCCGTCCATGTATGTCAGCGGGCGAGCATCAGGGTCGTGCTCGCCCTGGTCCTCTGCCAGTGCCTGGATCAACAGGCTTTGCTGCTCGGCCATCCGCTCGAGGATCGCCGTCTGCTTCTTCTGCTCATCCAGCAGACCTTGAATACCTGGCTGCAACTGAGCAGTCGCACCACCATCAAGCACAAGCATCTGAACGCCCATCCGATCAGCCACGGGTGCGAGGCTGTCTGCCATCCTTTTCCGCTGCTCCGCCGTCAGGGGGTGCGGGGTGGTCACCACCAACAGGTCGCCCTTCTTCGGGCTCACCTTCTGGCTCTGGTCTGAATAGTTTTCCTGCTCGCTCATATGCCAGCCTCGTCATCTTGTTTATCCATTCGCGCCGAGCAGCGCATCCACTGCAAGCCATCACTGGCCTACTCGGTTGAGCGCTTCATCCGCCTTGTCCGCGGCCTGGGCTGCGGTAGTCGCAGCCCTCGACGCCTTGTCAGCAGCGGTGCCAGTCTTGCGAGTCAGCTCTTCAAGTCGCTTGTCACGTTCGTCCATGGCGGTGTCATAGGCCTTGCGGATGTCGGTGACCTGGTTGCTCTGCTTCTCGGCAAGAGACCAGTACGCGGCCTGGTAGCCAAAGATGGCGCCGCCACCAACGAGAGCGAGCGCGATGACCCAGACCTCGAAGCGCCTCCACCAATGGCGGGCGATGAAGTTGATTGCGCATCTTTCCATCAGTTGTTACCTCCAAGTTGAGTGCGCAGACGGGAGATCTCCTGGCTCTGCGATGTCACCTTGTCAGTGAGTTGAGCGACCTGACTGGTCAGCGCATCAATGCGCCCTTCCATTCGACCTACAGCTGCGGCCAGTTCATTGCGTTCTTTGGCGAACTGATCGGCTCGGGCCTCGGCCTCTTTGCGAGCGACACGCTCCGAATCAAGCAGCTCGTTCAGGCGCCGCACGGTGCCGATGTCGGCATTGTCCATGACGCGCTCTGTGGCATCCCTAGAGAGGAACTTCCTCAGCCAGAGAAAGACGCCGAGCAGGATGGTGCCGCTGCCGCCCAGCCAAGCAAAGGCGCCAGGGCCGAGGTCGTTTGGATCCATCCGATACTCCAGAAACGAAAAAGCCCCGCACAGTGGCGGGGCTCAGAATTTTTGGTCGTCTCTCATAACGCGCAAGATCGACATGATGGGGTTAATTTACGGCCAGTCGGCCAATGGGTCAAGCGGCATCTACAAAGATTTGTTCGCTGTCGAATATCTCGGTCGCATGGATCACGGCCTGCTCTTCGAGCTTCTCCAAACGCTTGTGGATTCCGCCTCGCCAGTTGCGGCGTGTGCGTTCCGGCGAGCCGGCCAGGTCCCAGGTGTTCATGTCGTAGAACTCGACAGGCAGCACGATCATGTCAGTGGACCGCTTACCAACCTGAACGCCCTTCAGCTTCGGTATGGCCCAGGCCGTCAGCGCCTTATAGATGAACAGCTGCGGTGCCGGCGAAACCATGCGCGCTACCAACCTGCCAATGGCACCGACCTTGTTGGCCTTGTGCGTGGAGTACTTGGCCACCAGCACATCCCACTGGGCCGGGTCGAGCTGACGGTGCAGCAACGCATAGAGGCAGCAGTCGTAATCGAACTTGTCCCTGACCGACAGCGTGCTACCCGTGCCGCCCTGGCGCAGATCGGCGTCGATAAGTTTCTGCCATGACTGCTTGGTGCTGTTGTCGATGTTGTCTGCTGCCAGCACCCGAACCAGGGTGCTCATCACGTCCTTATACATAGCCATGGTTCAATCCCCTGTGTAGTTGGTGCCGCCGGCGCCGCGACGGTTGTTCTGTTCGTACTGCTGATGCGCGCCACCGGCAGCGCGGTTCGCCTTGGCAATCTCGTCCAGCGCCTCACGCAGTCTGGTGTTAAGCACCTGCACAACATCGATGAGCGGCAGCGCTTTAAGCGTTCTCCCGCAAACCCAGCCGGAGGCATGGCAGTTCTCGCAGGTCATTTGATGAAAGACACCCGTGTAAATGCCAGTGCCTCGGCAAACGGAGCACTCAACGATGAACTTCAATTCCCGGCGAAAGGCGGGGCCATGCTGCTTTTTCATCGTTTTTAAACCTCGCCTATGGTTGATTCTTGAATGGCCTTGCAGCCCTTGCTTTCCGTGGCTTCCAGCGAATTACCGGAATCTCCCGTTCTAACGCCGGTCAACCCGTGAATCAGGGCAAAACCACGCTGGTCTAGATGCGCGTGCCACTTCTCCAAGGCATCGCGCTTGCGCCCCATCACGTCGGATTGGATGTACACCTTCACGTTGTGACCCATGGCATGGTTAATCAGCAGTTCACCGATCAAGTGGTCGATGCCGATATCTGCCCAACCGGTGCGGGCCACCTTGCGCAGGTCGTGGCTGGTCCACTCACCACGTCCCAGGCGCGTGAACACGGCACTGGCCTGGCCCTCGCTCAGTGGCTTGCCGTTGCGAGCCGGGAACACGTACTGCCCGTCGTAGCCATTGGCGTACTGGCAGTCGCGGTAACGCTTCAGGATTTCGCACATCTGCTCGGTCAGCGGCAGGTGATGCTCGACGCCGGTCTTGGTGTGGTCGCCAGGGATGAACCACTCGCGCTCGGCCAGGCTGATGTGCGGCCACTGCGTCAACCGGCTTTCACCGATGCGGGTACCGTGACACAGCATCAACAGGGCCAGCATGGCGTCACGCGGAGCTGAGACGAACACGTCAGCCAATTGCTCGAGCACTTCAGGTAACTGGACGCCACGCAGCCGGGACGGCTTGATGCCGACCTTGGCCTTGGAGAAGTCGCTGAACTTGATGCCGGCCATGGGATTAGAGGCGATCAGGCCCAGCTTGAATGCCTGGCGAAAGGCCAGGGCAAGGAGCTGGAACACCAGGCGCACGTAATCGATGGATAGCGTCTCCTGCAATGGCCACATCAACTGGCTGTCCAGTGCGGCCTTGTCTACTCCATTCAAGGAAAGGTCGCCCAGTCGCGGGATCAGGTGGCATTTGATAGCCGAGGCGCCGGTTTTCTTGCGCTTGCTCGACAGGTTGCGATCACGGGCCATGCGCTCGGCGTACCAGGACAGCAGCTCACCGACGGTTGCCCACTTCGAAAGACTGGAGCCCTCGCCCGCTTCCAGGCGCAGGCGAATGGCCGGGAGTGCCGCAACCACCTGCTTGGTGTTCAGGTCGGGGTAGCTGCCGATCAGGTTCCACTCGCGCTTTTTGACCAGATACCAGGACGCGCGGTCACGGGCCTTGGTGAAGCGCAGGTAAAGACCGCGGTTGTCTGTGTCCCGCAGATCCCGCACGGCGCCGGCGGCCTGGCGCTTGATCTCGGCGTCGGTGATTTTTACGGCGGCGCTGCTCATGATGATGCCCTCGGCCAGATATTCAAGCCTTCCTTCTCGCCACCGTCGTAGCAACCACGAGCCCTGTTGTGTCGCTCATTCCAGCGCTCGATGGCGATCCGCATCACGTCAGCCACCTCGAGGTCGTAGATATGCTCAAATGTGCCGAGCGAGCACGTATTGATCTTTGGGCCTTGGGCGCCGCAGTCATGGCACCAGACATGCGCCTCGTACGCTTCATCGAAGTCTTCGTTCTGCTTGTGCTCTTCGAACACCTCTTCCTGGGAAATCCAGTTGTGCGCAATGATGCACGGCGGCCCTTCGCAGAATGGGCACGGATTCATCTTGATTGGCTCGATCATGCCGCAGCCCTCGTCTGTGGTTGAAGTAGGTAAGCCCGGATTGCCTCAAGGGCGTCGACGTGCCCGCGGCAGACGATGGCCAGGTAACCCTGATCGGTCAGCGCCTGCAGGTATGCGTCCTGGGCCGGGGAGACTGCGGCGTCATAGGGCGCCCGGGCTTTGAATTCGATGTAAAGGCCGAAGTACCCGCCGCGGGCCATGGGCAGTACCAGGTCGGGAACACCCGCCTTCACGCCCTGCTCTTTCAGCTTGATCGCCACCAGCTTGTGCCGGTGCCCACCGTTCGGGACGTGAAAAATGAGCTTGGCGGCGACTGGGTAACGCAGCGCGACTTCCTTGAGCAGCGCGGCCTGCTCCAGGCCCTCACGGTCGATGGACTTGGCGCGCACTGGCTTCGCAATGAATGGCTTCAAAGTTTCACCTTTCCTTCACTGATCAGGATGTCTTGGGTGCGCATGACGCCTTCGGCGAGGAACAGGCGGACCTCGTATTTGGTCAGCTCCCCGGGCGCACGCAGGCGTCCGTCGGCAATGTCGTGGCAGTAGCCACAGGCCCAGGCCGCCTGGAAGTCGTTGGGTTTCATGCCCATGCCGCAGGTACCGGCCAGGCGGTAGTGCGCCAGAACTGTGGTGGACGGCTCGCAAGAACAGCCAGGGAACCGAACCTGGCAGTCACGATCACGCGCGGCCTTCGTAAGTTTGCTCATTGAGCCTCCCGATACCGAATCTGGCCAGCAACTCTTGGCGGGCGGCCTTGCCATCCGTCTTGATACCCATCCGGGCGACCTGCGCACAGGCAACTCGCTCGGTGAGCTCCGAAGCCAGCTCGGCGGCCGATTTGTTGCCGTCGTAACCAATGCCCACGGCGATTTCTTCAAGCGGAAGCCCCTGCACCAAGCGGCGAATTGTTATGTCGTAAGCCCGGTCAAACACCTTGCTGGCCTTCTCGGGGATCAATTCGCCGAGGTTATGCAGTTCGCACTGCAAAGCAGCGTGACGGACCGCCGGGTGAGACCAGGTGCGCGCACCAAAACGGCTTGGGTGGGAGTTTTCGAGCGCCTCGCGGAACGCCTTGTCGTGGGAAGGGATGCCTAGCATCTCGGGAGTCGGCTGGCACCATTTGATGAACTTGCCGACGCTTGGCGCAAAGTCTCCGCCGATCTGCCGGCAGTTCTGCAGTCCGTACCGGATCTGCTCAAGGGTCGTTATCCCCGCAACGATGAACGCCTTGATCCAGCTGCGCTTGGCGGCATTCAGCGATTCGGCATCAGGCCAAGCCTGTTTCCAGGCCGGGAAAATTGCCTGCAATTCTTTGAACAGCGCGTTCACGACGTCGGCAGTACCCGGCGGCAACTGCTTCGGCTGAACCAGCATTACCGGCGGAAGATTGCCCATCGTGCTGAGCAGCTGCTCGGTGCTGCGTGGCTTTTTAATTTCCATCACAGATCCCCCAGATCGTTCGCCCAGCTGGTGTCATCGAAGTCAGGCGCCTTGCCCTGCCCCGAAGCTTTCACGCGTTCGCGCTTGACCCACTGAACCAGCCGGTAGCACCAGCCGGCGGAGGTGTCGATGGTTGATGGCTTGGCGACGAAGAACCCCATGAACGCCCGAATCGCCGCTTCAGGGACCGCATCGGCAGGAAGCCCGGCGATAGTGATTTGATCGGACAGCCCCTTCTCGTTCGGAACCCAGGTGGCGAACATGGCGAAGCGCTGGCGATCGTCCTGCGGTTCGATGGCGGCGTTGTTCTGTTCGGCGAGCGCGGCATCAATCTCGCGCTGCTGCAGCTGCTCTTCGGTTCCTTGATGGTTAAGTGGTGGATTGGGTGCAACTGCTGCACCCCGTTCTGTTCCAGGCTGCACCCCGTTCTGTTGTGGGTTGCACCCCGTTGCGTCATCTGCACCCCGTTTTGTTCGGGGTGCAGGATTTGCACCCCGCGATATCTGAAGGTCGTAAACGACTGGGCGGCGGTCATGGCGATCGATATGCACAGCCGCGATAGCCTGGTTGCCCTTCTGGATCAGCCCGGACTTCTCCAGATCGTCCAGCTTGTAACGTACGGTACGTTCGGATAGGCCTGTGTCTTGGGCCAGGGTGGAAGCAGATGGAAAGGCGCCGGTACCGTTGGAGCCGGCATAGTTGGCCAGGCACAGCAGCACATGCCGAGCGCTGGAGTCTTTGAGGGTTTGAACGGGCAAAGAGAGCGCCCATGACATTGCTTGAACGCTCACAGCGAAGCTCCGATATTCTTTTCAGCCAAATAGGCCAAGCCTTTGGGTGTCACGAGGGGTTGGAAGGCTGCACGATCCTCGCCGGTCTCGGGGTCGCTCTTCAGCGCCGTGACCTTGTGGACCAGATAGCCGGAGGTGATACGCGGCTGGTAGGCGGTCCAACGTTTGGAACCACCACGGTGGAAGATCCACCGGTTCTTCTCCAGCCACAGGAACAGCCGGGACGGCGGAACCTGAAGTTGTTTGGCGGCATCGCTAATGCAGATCGCGCCGAAGGCCGATGCCAGGCGCTTGATGGCAGCGACCTTCGGTGCCTGATCCAGAATAACCAGTCGAAGAGATTGGTTTTCCTTGGCTTGGTCGGCGGCCGCCTGAAGTGCCTCTGCGTAGGTCGCCGGAATTTGGAACTGATCCGCCCTCGCCTCCAGCTCCTGCCAGCGATCAATGATCCGCGCGCGCAGTTCGACGTTGTAGCCGGAGACCACCACCAGAGTGTCGCGCTGGGAAAGCAGGAACTCCCGATAGACCTGACCGTTCTGCGGGTGGATATAGGGGGTGTCGTTTGAAGAAACGACACCCTTTGCAACCAAGGCCCGGACGGTTTTCAGCACGTTGTCGTGCGTGCTGCCGGCCAGCTCGGCGATTTCGCGTGAAGACATAGTGTGTCGCGACACGTTTTGTTCATGACGAAAAAGTGTCGCGACATGGGGGGTATTGCCTGGAGCGGTATTGGTGTTCATAATGGCCCCACTGTGTTTTACAAGTTGTTGAAAGGACCGCCCTGCCAGGCGGTTTTTTTATGTCTGCGATTTGGGTACTGGATGAATCAACAGCTAATCCAAATCACTTTTACCCCTCTCGCAATTGGCGGAAAATCTTCCTATCAAGTGCTTACGCTACTGATCTCTGGGACGGGAAAGGCCTTACCTCTTCCGCAACAAAAGAGCCATCCGCACGCTCGGTTACGAAAATATCGCGGCCAACGCGCAAGGCCTTGTTCAAGGCGCCTTGGCTCATGCCCAAAAGGGAGGCCGCTTTGGTCTGGCCCTTTTCCACTGCGAACTCTTTGAGAGTGATGCGGCTCATCGCCATATCTCCGTTGGTATCCATGGCGCGAGATTATCTCCCATGGAGATACTTTGCAACTCCATTGGAGATGGTGAGTTATTGCCTTTGGGAATATTCTTGAGAAATGACTAACGAAAGACGCCCGCTGCATGACTGGGAAAAGGCTGAATGTGCTGCTCTGAAGGCGGCCCTTTCGGCTTTTAACTCTCAGCGCCCTAAAGAAAAACGACTTACCCAAGAAGAAATTGCGTTGTCGCTTGGCATGAGCCAGGGAACGCTAGGAAGCCATTTGAACGGGCACCGCGCGATAAGTCATAAGCTCGCTGTAGGCATGGCTAAGCTTCTCGAAGTCCCGGTGAAAAGCTTTAGCTCTCGAATTGCAGAAGAAATTGGTGAGATGGCGTCAGCGGCAGGAGTCAATTCCAGCGCCGCCAACGACGCAGAGACTCCGCAGCGCATTCCGCCCCGGCACTTTGATCTGGCTGATGATAAGAGCTATACAGGCGTGCTCCAGCTCACCGCTCGCGGATCTACCGGAGATGGTGAAGACAACTCACACGTCGAGATCCGTGGCGTCATGGCGTTCAAATCGGAATGGCTGCGCGCCAATCATCTGAACCACCGCCACCTTGATGTGATCTATGCCAACGGGCACAGCATGGAGCCGACCATTAACGATGGCGACGTGCTGCTGATTGATGAATCCAGACTCGAACCCAAGGATGGGCAAATTTTTGCCATGCAGAGCGAGTCGAAAGGCACGATAGTGAAGCGCCTGATCAAGTCAGACTTCGATGGCTGGATTATCCGCAGTGATAATCCAGACAAGGCTCGCTACGGCGATGAGACGCTGCGCGACGGAGAAATAAACGAGGTCCGGATTATCGGTCGAGTTGTCTGGCGCGGCGGCATGCTATAGCCGATCTTCGACGCCCCCGTACCTCTTCCAATGACTACCCGCCGCTGAGCGGGTTTTTATCGCCTTCGAAAATAATTATCTCCATTGGAGTTGACACGAATATTTCCATGGGAGATATTTACTCCATCGCCGGATAACAACCGGCCAGATGGAAGGCAGCGATGAACCGGCCTCAACGGTTCAGATGGGTGGCCACTACCCAAGGCGCGCAGCGTAAAGCGATCAAAAAAAGTGTTCTGGTGGGCTGGGCCGCGACCAGGTGAACAATTTGAATGAGCCCGTACCGCGCCAGCAGCGCCGAAGGGACGGAAATTTTCACTGATGCACCTGGTTGTCCGGGTGCATTGGGAAAACAACCGGAGCATAACCATGAACGCAGACGAACGAAGGGTTGCCGCGCCAACTCTGCAGGAGCGAATTGAAGCCGCCCTGATGACCTTGGCTTGTCATGGGGACCCAGGCCTCAGGACGAAAATGAGCCTGATGTATCCGAGTGAGGACATTGCCCCGATCAGCTGCTTGAAGTTCGCGACGATTGTCCTCAGCCGGACAATAGCTGCTTCATTACAAGCTTTGCCTCCTGGGGAGATTGAGAGGACTTCGAAAGAGTTAGCTGAATATCTCTTTTCAGAATTCGAATGTCCGTGACGGCATGCCAAAAGCCATTGGCTACCAAGATGGCATCACCAACCTTGATCGGCTCATCGCTCTCGTAGCTCTTCGGGCATGAGTCATCAAAGTCATATCCGTACTTCAGTATGAATTTGCGCATAGCAAGTTCGCCCTCCTTTGCAGGCTGTGTTGTGTGAGAGCGCTCAGCCTAGCGCAAAGCCCGTCACCTGGGCAGTGGTGAGGTGGCCGCTGGCCACCTACTAATTTCCCCGAGGGTTCGAAATGGACGCAACAATCATCAGCGGCGCATGGAAGGGTCATCTCGGACGCGGCCTTGCGCCAAAGGAAGTTCAGTACCTGCTGGGCACCGCCCAGGGCAAGACAGCAAAGGAGATTGCCCGCCAGTTCGACGTGGCGGCCTGCACCGTGGCCAAGCGTCTTTCCTGCGCCATGTTCAAGCTTGGCGTGACCCGCCAGACAGCGGCGGTCGCCGAAGCCATGCGCCGGCAGATCATCTCGCCGATGTGCTTCGTCCTGGCCAGCCTGATCGCCATGCACGCAATGATCGGTGACGACTCAATGCGTCGTGATCGCCGAGTACCGGAACGCCGTACGGCCCAGGTGCGGATGGTGCGCCGGGCCGAACAACCCGTGTTGCTCGCCTAATTCATCCACCAGAGGCACCCACCATGAAGCACGCTACAGCAATCTCCCAGCTCGAAACCCACGCATCCAACTGCGAAAACAACGCAGCCATCCAGGAGCGCGAAGGCGAACACGAAAGTGCCGCTACCAACCGCTCTAACGCTGCCGACTACCGCCAGGCAATCGAAGCGCTGCAGGCCGAATAAACATCACTTCTGCCCATTCAATGAGTGGGCAGCGGGATGGCAGAGGCCTACGGAAATGGGCGAACTACACGTATGAACCCCATATAAAAGTAATGGTGACGTGGAAGTCCGGTGCAAGCCCAGGCCCGAGCACCTGGTACTCCCCAGCACCAGGCCGCATCGGAGTGTGATCTGTTTGCCCCGCAATGGGTGGGCCCAGTAATGGGAAGCCGGAGCGGAGGAATATTGGAGGCGAAAGCCGGTAAGCCGGGCAGCCAAGACCGGACGACAGATCACACCCCGATGCGGACGACCAATACCGCTATGCGGCCACCTGCATCAACCACCAACTGGAGAACACCATGCTCCTACTGATCCTGATCGGTGCCACGCTGAGTTTCGAGAGGCCAGAACCTCGAGTGCTCGCAAGCGTGCCAGGCGATCAAGTGCGCCTCCACCGTGAGGCATGGCGATGTCCCACCGGGGTCTCGGCGTTCTGGCGCTGACGGTCCCGCCAAAAACTCAAACGACTGCATCCGAGAATGGCCCGAACGTCCAACGGGCCTTTCTTTTGCGCGCCTTTACCCGTCAGCACCCTCCCCTGGGCCCACCGGCACATACCAGGCGGTCAGGGTGCTGACGAATAAACGCAACCCACTGAGGTATCCACCATGCACGCATTAATTCAACAGCGCGTAGACGGGGTTGCGGCCCTGCACGTTCGCTCCCGCATCGCCACCGAAGACTTCTACGCCATCATCGGCATGGAGCCACCCGTGCAGAAGATTCGCTTTCAGATCCGCACCGCCGGCAAGGCTTACCACATCGTGGAGCTCGCCACCGGAAAGGTGAAGGGCTTCCGCTGGACCTGGAAGGATGCCAGCAACTTTGCCCAGGCCCTGGAATCTCGTGCAGACGGCGTGAAGGTGACGCTGTCGGGTGGTGCGCAATGATCGGCGTACCGACGCCAAACCCGAAAGACGCTGTGATTGCCGACCTTAACCGCCAGATGGATGCGTTCTTCGGCGCGGGCAATTCAGTTGAAGAAATCGCCAGCGGCGTATCAGGCGAGAAAGGCGGACCAATCAAAAGCACTCGTAGCGAGAAGCTGCGCGCCGTGCGGGACAAGATAGCGCCGCGGTTAAAGCGCCTTGTCGACGATGGGTATTCGCTGCACGAGGCTTGCCTGGAAGCCGGCGTTGACTACAAGCGCGCCAGGCTGATCGCCAGCGAAAACAACTTCAAGCTGCCCAGCAACCCATGAGGCGGATCAGCAACCAGGTGCGAAAGCGCCGGCGGCAGGCATGGCTTGATTTGCCAGCACATGAAATCGAAGAGGTAGGCCATGGCCGAGGAAGAGCTGACAGCGGAAGCCAAGAAGCAGCGCCGCAAGCGCGAGAAGGCAGCAGCGAAGGACGCTGCATTGGGCGTCGAGAAGTTTACGGTTGAAGTGGCCGGGGTGTTCAAGGGCGATCTTCGAAAGGTGATGAAGGCCCACGGCATCAACAACCAGCAAGACATTCACCAGCGGCTGATCATCAACCTGATTGCCGCTGACTTCGATACCCAGGCCCAGATGCTCAAGTGTGTCACGACACCTTTTGTTGTTTCTGAAAAGGTGTCGCGCATCATTCAGGCAGCCGGAATGAAATCGTTGGCCGACGATCCGCCCGAGCCTGACGATGAAGTTTGTGAGCCGGTGGCTGTTACCACTTCAGCGTAACTTTGCCACCACCCGCAGCACCCAATCGAACCAGATCATTCGTTGGCAAGCCTCCGACACCCGTTAGTGTTAAGCCACCACCTTTACTTGATGCTGCGGCCAGACGAACAAGATCATTGACTTGTCTGCCTTGGGCATTCAACTCCAGTGCCGCACCGGCAGCCAGAATCCGCACCAGATCATTAACTGCTATCGCATCAAAGCTCATCTGCTCTCTCCATGACCCGGCTCCATGCCGGTCACCCGTAATACCCCAACCCAAACCAAATTGCCACCACCGGACTCCGGAGGGCGGCGCTTACCCGGAGTAATTCCATGACCAAGCAAGCACAGCAAACAGTACTCGCCGCCGAACTCCCAGAGCGCGGCCAACCTCTGGCCGGCGGCGTGTTCGTCACCCGCTACTGGCTCAACGGTGTAGAGCGCGCCCTGATCCTGTTGCCTGACGAACTCAGCGGGCCGTGGGGCGAGTACGGCGTCGAGATCAAAGGCGCAGGCAGTTACAGCGACGGCGAAGCCAACACCCGTGCAATGGCTGAAGCTGGCAGCGTGATTGCCATCAAGGCGCTGGAGTTGGGTGGCCACATCCCGTCCTGCCTTGAGGGGCAGCTGGTGATGGCAGCCAAGGCCGATGGCCTGGTGGTGCTGAACGAAGAGCGCTTCCATTGGCTGAGCTCGCAGCGCGCCGCCTACACCGCCTACATCATGGACTTTGAAGATGGCTGGCTCAGCCTCACCGGCGAGGGCGACGAGCGGCTCGCGCGCCCTGTCCGCAGCCTCATCATTCAGTAATTCATTTCTTCATTCGTTTTTCGCAGGTGATTCCCGGGAGCGCCAGGACGGCGCTCAGACCAGAAGCTCGTCGGGAAGCGCCGGCTACCTGCACCCTTATCTCGCTTACAGGAGCATCCCATGCGCGCAAATCAACTGACCACGTATACCCAAGGCGATTTGGTTATCAGCAGTCCGGACCAATCGATGGTGCTCAAGCTCGCAACGCTCGCCCTTGCCACTGAGCCCGCAGTCACCGAAAGCCATATCCCTGCCATCGGCCAATACTGGCCCGGTGAAGGCGGCGTGAACGGGGGCCTATTCCCTGGCGGTGACAAACCCTACTACTTGATCGTGCCGACTGGCAGCGATGCTGAGGCGGCCCATGAGTGGGGCGGCTACGGCCAGGAACTCGACGGTGCCAAATCCCTATGGGATGGACAGGAGAACACCGCATACCTGGCAAGTAGCAACCGGGAGCATGACCACCCTGCCGCCCAGTTTTGCGCCGCATTCGAGCGTGACGGGCACAAGGACTTCTATCTTATGGCGCGTCGTGAGGCGTCCTTCCTCGAAATCACGGTTCCACAGGTATTCACCCAGGCTTACCACTGGACCAGTTCGCAGCGCGCCGCCCTCTACGCCTACTACATGGCCTTTGGTGATGGCTGGCTCCTCTACCACGTCAAGTACGTCGAGCGGCTCGCGCGCCCTGTCCGCAGAAAGTTTATTTGATCATTCAATTCTTCATTCATGGGTGCAATAGCACCCTCGCTTTTCAGGAGGCCAGGGATGGCGCTGCATACGGATTTGGAAATCCACAAGGTAGCCGAGGAATTGCTCGGGCTTTCGCTTGACCTGGTGCGCAATATCCCGCGCGACCTCAAACAGGTTGTCGGGGCAAAGATCCGGGACGAGTGCTTGCAGGTCCTGGTGCTGATCGGCCGGGCCAACATGACCCGGGACAAACTGCCCCAGATCAACCTCCTACTTGAAAGCATCTGGATGCTCAACTACTTGCTGCGCGCCCTCACCAATCGAGGATTGATCAGCAAGGGGCAGCACGCCAAGGCAATGAAGATGACGGCCTCTGTAGGTCGACAGGCAAACGCCTGGAAGAAGTCCGCAACCGCGCCCGCTGCTTGAGGGTCAAGGCCCTCTTGCCTGTGCGCAAAATCTGGTCGAGCCGCTGACCTCCGGGTCACCGCCATGCGCACAACAGATACCGCCGGTCTAAAGCGTCCGCGTAGGTCTCGCGCAGTTTCCGAACTGATCGGTAATGCCTTCGATTCGGCGATGTAGATAGCTCGACAGGTCGCAGCGCACCGCCAACAACGCCTACAACATGGACTTTGAAGATGGCTGGCTCAACAACAACGACAAGAACAACGAGCGGCTCGCGCGCCCTGTCCGCAGATTTAAGTGTTGCTCCCTTCCAGTTCGAGGATCTCGTCCAGGCTTACTACGACTGTCGGCGCAACAAGCGGAACTCCGCGAGTGCCCGGTTGTTCGAGAAGGATATGGAGATCAACTTGCTGGAGCTGTACGACGACCTGATTGCCGGCACTTACCGGCCAGGCCGATCCATTTGTTTCGTTGTCACCCGACCCAAAGCCCGCGAAGTGTGGGCGGCAGCCTTTCGGGACCGCGTCGTCCACCACCTCATGTACAACCATGTGGCACCGCGCTTCTACGCCAGCTTCATAGCTGACAGTTGCGCATGTATTCCAGGGCGCGGCACGCTGTACGCCGCCACCCGACTTGAATCAAAGATCCGTAGCGCCAGCGAGAACTGGTCAAAGCCGATCTTCTATCTGAAGTGCGACCTAGCCAACTTCTTCGTTGCCATCGATAAGGCCGTGCTGCGCAAGCAACTGGAAGCCAGGATCACCGAACCCTGGTGGCTGGCCCTGGCTACGCAGATCCTCATGCACGACCCGCGTGAGGATTACGAGACCCGCAGCCCGGCGCATCTGTTCAACCGGGTGCCGCAGCATAAGCGCCTGGTAGCCCAGCCCGCGCACCTCGGCCTGCCGATCGGCAACCTGTCGTCGCAGTTCTTCGCCAACGTCTACCTCGATGCACTGGACCAGTTCGCCAAGCATCGCCTGGGCGCCAAGCACTATATCCGGTATGTCGATGACTTCGTGTTTCTGCATGAATCGCCTCAGCAGCTGAACCGATGGCTGGCCGAGGTCGAAGCATTCCTGCCCAGGCTCGGCGCCAAGTTGAACCCCACCAAGACGATCCTGCAGCCAGTGGATCGCGGCGTCGACTTCGTTGGCCACGTCATCAAGCCTTGGCGGCGCACCACCCGCAAGCGATCACTGGCCCAGGCCCTGAAGCGAACAGCCGCGGCGCCGGCCGAGGATCTGCGCGAGACGGCCAACAGCTATTTCGGCCTGCTCAGTCAGGCCAGCCACAGCCATGCGGACCGGGCAGCACTCGCCCGCGTCGTGCTGAAGCGCGGCAATAGCGTCAACGCCGCGCTGACCAAAACCTTCCAGAAGAAATAACTCCCCACTCTACTGCCTGGGCATGGCTCGGCAAGGACTCCCCGTGAAACGAATTTACCTCAGCGGACCCATGAGCGGCTTGCCAGGGCTGAACTTCCCCACCTTCCACAACATGACCGCCAGCCTCCGCGCCAGCGGCCACACAGTCACCAACCCCGCCGAGATAAACCCAGAAGGCGGCACCTGGACCGACTGTATGCGCCGCGACATTGCCGCCCTGATGGACTGCGACACCGTGGCCACCCTGCCCGGCTGGGAGCATTCAAAGGGCGCAAAGCTGGAGGTTCTGATCGCCGAGAAGCTCGGCATGACCGTTGTGGATGCCCATGATCTGGTAACGAGGGAGGCTATATGAGCAGTCAATGGAAACTGGTGCCGGTTGAACCGACCGAAACCATGGTGATAAACGGCTTCGAGTCGGAGCCGAACGAGTGCTTTTCCGATGAGGAGGTCTGGGAACAGTACCTAGAAATGAGCGGCTGCCAGCAAGCGGCGTTCCGCGCGAAGCTGTGCTGGGCCGCCATGCTCGCCGCCGCTCCGGAAGCGCCTGTCACCAATGAGCGTTCCGACAAGGACTATGCCATTGAGCATGCCGAGTACATGGCCAAGTCAGCCGATGATGTGCTGGCGAAGTTCCAGGCATACGGCCTGGCCCTTCTGGCCGTCGATGAGGGCGGCGACGATGGTGAAGGTGAGTTGCTCGAAAATATCGACTCAACCCGCGGCGACCTGCAGGAGTCACTGGTAGATCTGCGCAGCATGGTTTACGAGTTCCGCAAGCGTGCCGCCAAATCCCGATAGGAGTACATCCGTACTCCTGCGAAAAACCTGTAACCCCTCCCCCTTCAAAGTCAGCCGCTATAGCGGCAAGGAACCCGGCATGCCTGAAGAAAGCCAAGTCGCCAAGCCTCTCCAGGTGGAGCGATCGACAGTAACGAAGCTGGTGATCACCGGTGCACCACGCCTCGATCCGATAACCGTGTTCCTTGAGGACTTCGGGCGGCGCGACTGCCCTACCGAATCCGATCCGAACTACCAGACGGCCCAGGGCAAGATCACCATCAACTGCTGGGACAACAGCTGGAATGCGTACTGGGGCGGCATGGGCCCACGTACCGTCGCCGAGTTCGTCACGAACTGCGGTTGGGACTATGTCCTGAATTGCTTGGATCGCGGCATCAGCCCCACGGTCTTCAGCGGAAACGCGCTGCATACCCTGGCCAAGAAGTGCATCGTCCAGCGCCGCCGGCAACAGACAGGGCGACACGACTGGGAGCTGGGCGAGCTGAGCAAGGACGAGGCCCGCGAGCTTTGGCATGAAATCGACTCATTGCGCGGTATCGAGAGCTCGAATGAGTGCTGGCATCAGAGCAAACTGCTGACCGAGTTATTCGGTGATGAATGGCATTACCCGCTCGACGGTAAGGCTGTGGAAGAAAACCACAAGTTCACCTACCTACGGCGGATTGTCGAATCCGTGCAGCAGGCATTGCGCCAGGAACAGCAGGCGGTGACGCCATGATCGCCACCCTCTGGTTCGCCTACGTATTCATCTACAAGGGGCCAAGGCCATGAGCGATTCGCCGAAGATCATTGGTTTCATGGATCACGGAAAGACAAATTGCGGCCTTCTCGTGATGAGCCGTTGGGATGAGCCTGATCGCGCCGGTAACTCAAAAGACCTGCAGCGCTTTGTAAAGGACGTGAAGCGCACCGGCCTAGTCCACTCCCGCATTGAGCGCTTCGAGGGCGACCAATTCCCTGAATGGGTTGGTGAGCTGCACTGCGACGATCTGCAATGTCAGTGCCGGCGCTACCTCCGCACCAAACAAGCCTAACCCCAATCCCCCTACATGCCTGCCGGTGAGCGGAGTCAGAGCAACTGACTGTCGATCCATCGTTCAGCTGCCGCCATCGCGTCATCAAGCGCTGCCGGATAGTCAGGCCAGGGGCCTTCCAACTCTGCTGCAACCTCACCCAAGCCATTGATGGGTGCAGCTTCAATGATCTTCGCGGCAACAGGGCTTTGGTCGTTCGGGCGGCGCCAGTCGAACTTGAGAAAAATCACGTGGCCCCGGTAAGCGTGCGCTATCGGAGCATCGAAGTTGTGTGACACGTCCATGCCTCATCACGAACTTAGTTGAACCCTTTTGTACACCGCTTCGGTCCTGTTTGAAAGATAGGCAGAAAGCTATCACTCCAATCCCCTATATGCCGCCCCGCGCGGCTAGGACACACCCCATGTTCGCTATGAAACTCACCCTGACTGTACTGGGCGCCCTGTTGTACTTGGTAGGAACCCTTGGCTGGTTCTTCTGGGCCGGGCCTGACCTTGTTGGCACAGGCACCACCGAGGCGCTGCTCTACGCGTTTGCCGGCACATGCGCCTGGTTGCTGATCAGCTTCGGCCTGGCAATCCACATCATCCAAACAGCGCGGCCCGCGGGCTCACTAGACAAACCAGAGGCATAGAGGTGCACATGATGGAAATGCAAAGCGAAACCCTTGCCGAAGAAGAGATCGCGGCAATCACTGGCTATATGATCCCGTCGCGACAGATCGCCTGGCTCAACCTGAATGGATGGAAGTACGTGCTGACGCGGGCGCGCCGGCCAGTAGTGGGCCGGGTATACGCCCGGATGAAGCTGGCAGGCGTAAAACCCTCAGCAGAAAACGTTGCGGCCGAAGCCTGGTCGTTGGACTTGTCACGAGTAGGATAAAAAGATGCGAGCGAAAAAGGCGGCAAACAGGGACCTGCCGCCGCGAATGATTCGGCGCGTACGCACGCTGAAAGGCGGTAAAGAATGGGTGGGCTACTACTACGACGGGAGAAATGAAGACGGGAAGCGGGTGGAAATCCCGCTCGGGGGTGATTTGGATATCGCCAAGGCTGAATGGGCAAAGCTTGATTGCAAGCCGGTGCCGAAGAAGAACGCCCTGCTGGCCCAGGTGTTTGATCGTTACGAGCGGGAGATCATCCCAGGCAAGAAGCCCAAGACGCAGAGTGACAACCTGCTGAGCCTTAAACAGCTTCGCAAGGCTTTCAACGACGCTCCCATTGATGCGGTTTCGCCACAGATCATCGCGCAGTACCGGGACAGCCGGACTGGCAAGGTTCGGGCCAATAGGGAGATATCTCTACTGTCCCACATCTACAACATTGCGCGTGAGTGGGGGCTGACCGAAAACAACCCCGCTGCCGGCGTCCGCAAGAACAAAGAGGTGCCGCGTGACTTCTACGCCACTGAGGAAATTTGGGGCGCCGTGTATGCAGTCGCAGCCTCGGAACTACGTGACGCTATGGACCTGGCCTACCTGACTGCTCAGCGCCCGGCGGATACGCTGTCCATGCGGGAGGCGGACGCCGTGAACGAATTCCTGCAAGTATCCCAGGGCAAGACATCGAAGAAGCTACGCATTCGCCTGACCGCTGCCGGCGCACTCAATGACCTAGGCGCCTTGGTTGCAAGGCTGATAGAGCAAAGGCGCTTCCGCGGCGTGCGAAACCCTTACCTGATAGTCACCGAAGACGGCAGGCAGGTGACTAAGCACATGCTCCGGCTACGCTTTGACGATGCTCGCGACAAAGCAATCGCCATCGCCAGAGAGGCAGGCGATGGTGTTCTTGCATCCAGTATTGGACAGTTTCAGTTCCGTGACATCCGCCCGAAAGCTGCCAGTGAGATTCTGGACCTGGGCGATGCCAGCCGCCTGCTGGGGCATACGGACAAGCGGATAACCGAGACGGTTTACCGTCGTGTTGGGGAGATTGTGAAGCCGACACGCTGACCGCGATCAGCGCTAGGTTGCGGAAACTGCCGGAAATGATGCGGAAACGATCAGTCTGTTGAGGTTTTTCTGAGACAAGCCCCAGAAACGCAAAAGCCCCGCTTTCGCGAGGCTTTCGTGTAAATCTTGGCGGGAAACCAGGGATTCGAACCCTGGAGACGCTATTAACGTCCGCCGGTTTTCAAGACCGGTGCATTCAACCACTCTGCCAATTTCCCTTGTGCATCACGGGATTATAGTAGCCCATCCCGTGTCAGCGGGCGCCATAATACCCGAATGAAACACACTGTCAAACTCTCTGCATCGCTTGTTACAAGGCGTCTGTTATGATCTTTGCGACTGAACGTTTCAAAACTGAAGGAGTGTCGCCATGCGCGAACAGAATTACGCAGTGAATGGCAACGCGCAGGCTGAGCAGCTTGAAGTCAGCCGCGTGTTGCGCAACACCTACGGCTTGCTCGCCCTTACCCTCGCATTCAGCGGCGTGATGGCTTACGTGGCCCAGCAGATGCGCGTCGGCTACCCGAATATCTTTGTCGTGTTGATCGGCTTCTATGGTCTGTTCTTCCTGACCAACAAGCTGCGTGACTCGGCCTGGGGCCTGGTGTCGGCGTTTGCCTTGACCGGTTTCATGGGCTTTATCCTCGGCCCGATCCTCAACCGCTACCTGGGCATGGCCGGCGGTGCGGAAGTGGTCAGCTCGGCATTTGCCATGACGGCCCTGGTGTTTGGTGGTCTGTCGGCCTACGTGCTGATCAGCCGTAAGGACATGAGCTTCCTGGGTGGCTTCATCACCGCAGGTTTCTTCGTGTTGCTGGCGGCCGTGGTGGCCAGCATGTTCTTCCAGATCAGCGGCCTGCAACTGGCGATCAGCGCGGGTTTTGTGCTGTTTTCCTCGGTGTGCATCCTGTTCCAGACCAGCGCCATCATCCACGGCGGTGAGCGTAACTACATCATGGCGACCATCAGCCTGTATGTGTCGATCTACAACCTGTTTATCAGCCTGTTGCAGATCTTCGGCATCATGAGCCGCGATGACTGATCAATCGCAGCAATAAAAATGCCCCGTATCGCGAGATACGGGGCATTTTCATTTTCAGAGCAGATAAAGCTCAGTACTGATTGGGTTCCATTTCCAGCTCGACCTTGAAGCGCTTGAAGATATCTTGCTGGATGCGTAGCGCAAGCTGGGCAATCTCTTGCCCGGTGGCGGTGCCGTAGTTGACCAGTACCAGCGCTTGCATCTTGTGCACGCCCGCATCGCCCTCCCGGAACCCCTTCCAACCGGCCTTGTCGATCAGCCAGCCGGCGGCGAGTTTCATTTGGCCGTCTGCCTGAGGGTAGGCCACCAGGTCCGGATACTGGCTTTGCAGTTCAATCGCCAGGGCCTGGGACACCAGCGGGTTCTTGAAGAAGCTGCCCGCATTGCCCAGCTCTGCCGGGTCTGGCAGTTTCTCGCGGCGAATGCTGCAGATCGCGCGGCTCACATCGCTTGGCGTGGCGTGGGTGATGCCCTGCGCGACCAGACGCTGTTGCACCGGGCCGTAGTCGAGATTCAGGTGAGTGGCACGGCTGAGGGAAAAGCGTACCCGCAGGATCAGCCAACGCCCGACTTCGTGCTTGAACAGGCTGTCACGGTAGGCGAACTTGCATTCGTCGAGGCTGAAGTCCCGCAGTTCGCCCGTCTGGCGATCCAGGGCGGTGAGGCCGGCGAAGACATCCTTGATCTCTACACCATAGGCGCCGATGTTCTGCATCGGCGCGGCACCGACAGTGCCGGGGATGAGGCTGAGGTTTTCCAAGCCGCAGAAGCCGTGTTCAAGCGTCCACAGCACAAACGGATGCCAGGCTTCGCCCGCTTCGGCTTCGACCACCACGTGCGTGCCATCATCGCTCAGCACACGAATGCCTTGGGTCGCCATACGCAACACCAGCGCCGGAACGTCCTGGGTCAGCAGCAAATTGCTGCCGCCACCGATCACCAGCAACGGCACCGCATGTGCGGCGGCATAGGCGATGGCCTCGCGCACGTCAGCATCACTGTGGGCCTCGGCAAATAATTGCGCCCTCACATCAATGCCAAAGCTGTTGAATGGCTTGAGCGATACCTGCGCACGCACTTGCAAGGTCATAACCGCCCCTTCAATTCGATCACCAATAAGTCACAGGCGCGTTCGATCAGGTCAAGGACCCGTTCGAAACCTTGCTCACCTTCATAGTAAGGGTCTGGCACCTCGTCCACTTCGCCATCAAAGCGACGCAGGAACAAATCCAGCTCCGCCTTGCCCTGCCCTGGCTGCATGGCTTTGAGGTTGCGCAGGTTACTGTTGTCCATGGCCAGGATCAGGTCATAGCGGGCAAAATCAGCACGGGAAACCTGCTGGGCACGCTGGCCCGACAAGTCATAGCCGCGCGCCAGCGCCGCACGCTGGCTGCGCTGGTCCGGCGGGTTGCCGATATGCCATTCTCCGGTGCCAGCAGACGCCACCTCAACCTGGCCAGCCAAGCCTGCTTCACGCAACTTATGGCGCAAGATGCCTTCAGCGGTTGGCGAGCGGCAGATATTGCCCAGGCATACAAACAGAACTTCCATCAGGCGCCCAGCAGGCGACGGACGCGTTCGAGGTCTTCCTGGGTGTCGACACCGGCTGGCGGTGCTTCCAACGCATCGCCCACGTGGATACGCACGCCGTGCCAGAGGGCGCGCAGTTGTTCCAGGGACTCGGTATTCTCGAGCCAGCACGGGCCCCAACTGACGAAGTCGTGCAGGAAACCGGCGCGGTAGGCATAGATGCCGATATGGCGGCGATATGGCACGCCCTCCGGCAACACGTCGCGATTCTTGGCAAAGGCATCCCGCGCCCACGGCAAGGTGGAGCGACTGAACGTCAGTGCCAGGCCGTTGATGTCGCTGACCACTTTCACCACGTTCGGGTTGAACAGCGTCTCGATGTCTTCGATCGGTTCGGCCAGGGTCGCCATACGCGCCTCGCCATGGGCCGCGAGGTTGGCAGCGACCTGATCGATGACACCCGGCGGTATCAATGGCTCGTCACCCTGCACGTTCACTACGATCGCGTCGGGTGCCAGACCCAGCTGAGTGGCGACTTCGGCCAGGCGATCAGTGCCGGAGTTATGGTCTTCGCGGGTCAGGACCGCTTCGGCTCCAAAACCTTTGCACGCCTCGATGATACGCGGGTCATCGGTGGCCACCACCACGCGCTCGGCGCTGCTCTTGCACGCTTGTTCCCATACCAGCTGGATCATCGGCTTGGTGCCAATCATTTGCAGCGGTTTGCCCGGCAGGCGTGTCGAGGCATAGCGCGAGGGGATGACGACGGTAAAGGCGGTGGTCATTTATCCAGGCGCTCATCGGTGGTCAGGGTGCGGGCTTCGCTTTCGAGCATGACCGGGATGCCGTCACGGATAGGGTAAGCCAGGCCGGCACCTTTGCTGATCAGCTCGGTTTTATCGGCGCTGAGCTTGAGCGGGCCTTTGCAGATCGGGCAAGCAAGGATATCGAGCAGTTTGGTGTCCATGAATGTTTCCTGGAAAAAAGCGTTTTAAGGCAAAAGACGGTTGGGCAACAGACGCATCAGCTGCGTGTCGAACCAGGCGACGAACGCCGGCGACGGTACCGCATCCACCGCAAGGTACCACCAGTCGGGCTGGGCAAAGGCGCGGCACTTCACCGCGTCCTTTTCGGTCATGACCAGCGGCAATGACGGGGTAAAATTCAAGACCTCGGCGCTGTAGGGCGCGTGATCGGCAAAAGCATGGGGTATCGCCTGCCAGTGTAGCGTTTCAAGGGTATTGAAGAAACGTTGCGGATTGCCTATTCCGGCCACCGCATGCACCTGCTGGCCCTGCGGAAAATAGGTGACCGGCTGGCGTTCGCCGCTGTGCAGGTTGACCAGCGCTGTGGGCTGCAGGCGGAAGGCAAAGCCATCTTCACGGTCTGAAAGGGCACCGTTATAAAGCACCCCGTCCACACTCTGCAGGCGCTCCACCGGTTCGCGCAACGGCCCGGCAGGCAGGCACCGGCGGTTACCGAGGCCACGGGCCGCATCGATCAGCACCAGTTCAAGATCGCGGGCCAGACGATAATGCTGCAGGCCGTCATCGGAGAGGATCAGGTCCAGGGGCTCGCAGGCCAGCAGGGCCTTTACCGCACGACTGCGATCAGGATCGATCATCAGCGGTACACCGCTGCGCTGCACGATCAGCAAGGGTTCATCACCGGCCACCTCGGCACTGTGGCCGGCCTCGACCCGCCACGGCAACTGCGGCGGCTTGGCACCGTAGCCTCGACTGACCACTCCTACGCGCAAGCCGCTGCGTCGGCAGTGCTCGATCAACCACAGGATCAAAGGCGTCTTGCCGGTGCCTCCCACTGTAATATTGCCCACCACGATCACTGGCACAGACGACTGATAAATATCGCCCTCGCCCGCCACGAAGCGCGCACGCTTACGTTGAACCACGCAGCGATACAGCGATTCCAACGGTCGCAGCAACATTAGTGCTGGATGACCTTCGTACCATGCCTTGAGTAAATGGTCGGAGATGGCCATCAGGGCGGGCTCGCCGCCTCGACGGTGGTCATGCGCAAATGGCTGAAACCGAGCTTGCCGGCAGCGTCCATGGCGGTGATCACGGCCTGGTGCGGGGTTTTGCCATCGGCGCTGATGGACAGCGGCAACTGGGTGTCGCCACCAGACTCCTTCTGCAACGCCTCCATCAGGCTGGCAAGGTCATTTTTCTCCAGCAACTGGTTATTCACCGAAAACACCCCTTCGGCGCTGATAGCGATGTCCAGTTGCTTGACTTGCTGGTCTTCGGCAGGCGAGCCACTCACCGCTTCAGGCAGGTCGACACGCAACTGGGTTTCGCGGGTGAAGGTAGTGGTCACGACAAAAAACAGCAGCAGGATGAACACCACATCGATCAACGACGCGAGGTTGATATCAACATTTTCCCGTTGCTTGCGGCGAAATTTCACGCTTTGCCCTCGACCAGGTCTACATCACGGTCGCCCTGCACCACCTCCACCAGCTTGATGGCTTCCTGCTCCATGCCGACCACCAGTTCATCAATGCGACGCAGCAGGAAACGGTGGAAGAAGACCGAAGGGATACCCACCATCAGGCCGGCTGCAGTGGTGATCAACGCCTTGGAGATCCCCCCGGCCAGGACCGCTGCGTTGGTGGTCATGCCCGAGCCTGTGAACGAGCTGAAGATATCGATCATGCCGAGTACTGTGCCGAGCAAACCGAGCAACGGCGCCATGGCGGCGATGGTGCCAAGGGCGTTGATGTAGCGTTCCAGTTCATGGATGACCCGGGCGGCCGCCTCTTCAATGCACTCCTTCATGATCTCGCGACCATGCTTGGAATTGGCCAGACCGGCGGCGAGGATTTCACCCAGCGGCGAATTGGCGCGCAGCTCCTTGAGTTTTTGCTTGTCGAGCTGCTTGTTCTTGATCCAGCCCCAGACCTGCCCCAGCAGATGCTCGGGGGTGACGCGACTGGCGCGCAGGGTCCACAGGCGTTCGGCAACGATGCCGAGTGCAGCGATGGAACTCAGAATGATCGGCAACATCATCCAGCCGCCGGATTTGACCAATTCCCACACAGTGAATGCCCCCTCGAAAAAGTGCGCCACTTTATCATATAGGTTCGACAGCGGGGTTCGTCGGCTACACACCCGCCTGTTGCGGCTCGGGTCTTTGGTAACACGCGATTACGGTAACGGTTCGCGCCAAAAACGGCGTTGACTGCGCGCAACCATCGGTGGCAGAAACGCCCCCAGGCGCAAGCGTACGGCACCCTGCTCGGCGCTGTCGTAAACCCGGCTGCCCAGCACGTGGTAGCGCTCCAGGACCTGCGGATGGGGATGACCGAACGTATTGCTGCGCCCGCGGGAAATCAACACCGATGTGGGCGCCAACCGTTGCAGGAACGGCCAGGATGAAGAACTGCGGCTGCCATGGTGCGGGGCTTGCAGCCAGTCGGTCTGGACCGCCAGCGAAGAGGCCAGAAAAGCCTGTTCGGCGGCGCGATCAATGTCACCGGTGAGCAGCAGGCGTTCTCCATTGGCCTCAACCTGCAACACACAAGACCTCGGATTGCCATCAAGCCCATCAGCCCACTGCCACAATTGAAATGACACACCCTCCCATTCCCATCGTTCGCCGCTGGTACAGGGTTGGGTGGCAAGAAAGTCTGGCAAACCTTCGGTTTCACCGCCCACTACACGCTTGACGGGCACCCCCCGAGCCACCGCCGCCGCACCCCCCGCGTGATCGGCATCGGCATGGCTGAGCAGCATCATGTCCAACTGGGCTACCCCGAGCTTTTTCAACGACGGCAACACGACGCGCGCGCCCAGGTCGACAGGCCCCGAGCGCGGCCCGGCATCGTAGAGCAACGTATGATGACGGGTGCGCAGGATCAGTGCCTGCCCCTGGCCGACGTCCAGTTGCACTACATCTACCTGCCCGTGGGGCACCCACTCCCTGGGCGCAAATACAGCCATCAACAGCATGGGCCAGCCCAGCACCCGGAACGGCAACCCCTTGGGCAGCAACAAAATCACCGCGCCAGCCAGGCTAACCAACCAATACCCCAAAGGTACCTCGGCGGGTACCCAGGCCGGCAATTGCGCGGCCAGCAACCCCAGGCCTTTAAACAATCCGTCCAGCGCACCGCCGGCCAGCCACAGCAACCCCTCCCCAGCCAGCGGCACCCACAGCAGCGCCGTGCCCAGCAGCGCCAAAGGCAGCACTACCAGGCTGATCCAAGGCACGGCAAGGAGATTGGCCACAGGTGCGCTGAGGCTGATGGGCAAACCCAGCACCAACAACACTGGAAACAAACCAATGGCAATCAGCCACTGGGGCCGGGTCCACACCTGCCAGGCGCTCCAGGGCCCCAGGCGCCCGCCGAACGCCAACAGCAACACCGCGACCGCCGCAAACGACAACCAGAACCCTACCTGCAGGCTGGCCAAGGGCTCCAGTACCAGCACGCCGTTCAGTGCCAGCAGCAACGGCCACCACACGCCCAAATGGCGGAAACGCAGACGCCACAGCAGCACCAGGCCAACCATCATGCAGGCCCGTTGCACCGGCACGCCGAACCCGGCCAGCAGCCCATAACCCAACGCCGCGCCAAATGCCAGACCGCACGCCCACGGCAGCCACGGCCAGGTTCGGGGCCAGCAACCATAACGCGCCAGCATCGCGACCAAGCCGTAGATCAACCCCGCCAGCAAGCCGATGTGCTGCCCGGAAATCACCAGCAGATGCACCGTGCCCGTGTCCTGCAACACCTGCCAATCCTCAGGCGCCAGGCCGGAACCGTCGCCCAATACCAGCGCCGCCAAGCCCGCCTCGCGGCCTTGGGCATCCACCGCCATCAGGCGCTGGCGCACAGCATCGCGCCAGGCATTGCGGGCCGGTGCGAGACGCTCACCGTCTTTTACCGTTGCAGTAGCACCGATACGCTGGGCCAGCAGCCAGGCTTCATGGTCGACCCCATGGAAATTGAGCAGGCCCGCAGGCCGCTTGAGTGTCAACGCCAGACGCCAGCGTTCACCGCTGTTCACCACTGGCCCGCCGTGCCAGGACACGCGGATACGTTTGGGCAGCCGAATCTTGCGCGACCGGCCGTCGGCCAGTTCAAAGCGCACGCCCGTACCCGTCTGCTGAGGCAAGCCCACCACACGCCCCTCCACCCAGCGAGTCTGCCCGTCCAGGGCCGGCTGCAGCCGATCATCCAGCGCCCGCTGCGCGCTGAGACAGGCCCAACTCAAGCCCACCAGAAAGAACGCCACGGGACAGGACCGAAAAGGCAACAGCATCAAGGCCAGCACCAGCATGGCCAACAACCCGGCGCCAGGCGGCAACACCGGTAACCAACGCAACGCCAGCAACCCCAGCGCCAACGCCAACATCCCTGTCTTCATGGATCATCCTTTCCCAGTGATCCACTCAGTCTTAGCCGGCTGAACGACAGCGCCTATGATGTTTTGTCACAAAGTCTGAATTTTCTGTTTATAGAATCCGGGCATACTTGCCCCTCGAATTGACCTGGACCCCTTATGCCCCGGCGCTTATTCAAACGGTACATGCCCGATCCCAGCAGTATCAGGGAACACAAGTCATTACAGTTTCTTGGCACGCTGCTGCATGACCCCAACCTCTGGCACCTGAACCGGCACTCAGTGGCTCGCGCCATGGCGGTGGGTTTATTTGCGGCGTTTATCCCGATTCCATTGCAGATGTTGCTTGCCGCGGTCCTGGCGATTTCGGTGCGCGGCAATATGCCTATCGCCATCAGCCTGGTGTGGTTGACCAACCCCATCACCATGCCGGTGGTGTTCATCTGCACCTATATGACCGGCGCCTGGCTGATGAACGTGCCGCCACGCAGCTTGCCCGATAACCTTACGTGGGAATGGATCAGCGGCCAGTTGAGCACTCTTTGGCAGCCATTCCTGCTGGGTTCGGTGGTATTGGGGGTGGTATTGGGCGCCTTGGCTTATTGCCTGACCATGGCGTACTGGCGCTGGTGGGTGGCGCACCAGTGGAAAAAACGCAAACTGCGCCGGCGCTGAGCGCTAACGGGCCAGCAAACGCAAATGCACCCGCAGACCCCGCCCGGTATTTTCCGCCCATAAGCGGCCGCCCTGGCGCTGCACGGCGTTGCGGGCAATGCTCAGGCCCAGGCCGAAACCGCCATCGCCGGGCCGCGAGCCGTCCAGGCGGGTAAAGGGCGCGAAGATGCGCTCCAGATCATCCTCAGCAATCCCGGCCCCCTGATCCTGCAGCCAGATATGCCAATAGCCCCCCTCCCGACATCCGTCGAGTTGCACGCAGCCGTCGTGGGGCGAGTGGCGTATGGCGTTGCGCAGGATATTTTCCAAGGCCTGGGCCAGTGCATTGAGGTTGCCACGCACCCAACTGTCCGCGGGTAACAGGCACGGCAAGCGCGATGCGGACCAACCGCTTTCAAAACAAGCATTCTCGCGCAATATGTCCCACAAGGCCTGGAGCTGAATATCTTCCTGGGGCAACGGTGTAGTTTCGCTGTCGAGCCAGGCCAGTTGCAGGCTGTCTTCCACCAGGCGCTGCATGGCGTCGATTTCCCGACCCAGGCGCTCGCGCAGCTTGGCCAGGTCTTGCTCGCTGTCGCAGGCTACCCGCAGGCGGCTCAAGGGTGTGCGCAGTTCATGGGACATATCGCGCAGCAACTGCTGCTGCAAACGCACCGTGCCCTGCAAGCGTTCGGACATATGGTCAAAGGCGCGGCCCAGCTCGCCCAGTTCGTCCTGGCGGCTGGTGGCATCCAGGGACATCCGCGTATTGAGTTGGTCCGCACGCCAGGCATTGGCCTGCTCGCGCAATTGATTGAGGGGCATGATCAACAGCCGGTAAAGGCCGATGCATAGCAAGAGGGTAAACAGACCTGGGATCACACCATTGGTGACCACCCGCCAGAACAGTTGATAGCGCCCAGGCATAAAGCGCTGCGGCAGCTCGATCACCAGCGACCCCGCGCCAGGGTCGACCGGAAACGGTACTTTCATCCAGGGCAAACCAATGACATGCCGGCTGACCGGCCAGTCCAATCCACGCAAAAACGTCAGGCGCTGGCTTTCCTTGTCACTCAAGGGCGTGCTGCCCAGGGACTGCAGGTCGTTACCGATCACCCCTACCCAAGTGCTTTCGCGCTCGGCCATCCGCTGCAGCCAGGCATCTACGCCCGCGCTGCCTTGCGTGCTCCACGCCAGTTCGGCACCCGCGGCATAGCCATTGAGAATCTCCCGCGACTTGTCGGACAGATACGCGCTCTGCTGTTCCATATAGCGGCCCCACGACCAACTGAGCCAAATCATCAGCAAACAGAAGGCGATCAACAGGCAGGCCAGCTTCCAGAACAACGAGTGCTTGCCGGGCAGTCGCTCAAAGCCCTTCATCGTGACCGCTCAGCACGTAGCCCTTGCCCCATACGGTGCGTACTTCACGCTCGATGTAACCGATGGCCTTGAGCTTGCGGCGGATCTGGCTGACATGCATGTCGAGGCTGCGGTCATGGGGCGCATAACCGCGCTGCAACACCTGCTGATACAGGAAGGCTTTGCTGAGGACTTCTTCGGCGTTGCGGTGCAGGGTTTCCAGCAGGCGGTATTCGCTGCGCGTGAGCGCGGCCCACTGGTCCTGGCAGGACACATCGCAGCGTTCATCATCAAAGTGCAGCACCCGGGCATCTTCAAGTGCCGGGGGCCGCGTCGGCTCGGGCCGGCGATCCAGGGCAACGCGGCGCAGGATCGCTTCAATACGCACGCACAGTTCAACCATGCTGAACGGCTTGGGCAAATAGTCGTCCGCACCCAGGCGAAAACCGCTGATACGGTCGGCTTCAGCGCCCAGGGCTGACATCAGGATCACGGGCATGGCGTGGCTCTGGCGCAAATGAGTGAGGATCGACAAACCGTCCAGCCCCGGCAGCAGAATATCCATCAGCACCAGGTCGAACGCCTGGGCGCGGGCCAGTTGCAGGCCCTGCTGGCCGTTCTGGCACCAGGTCACCTGGAAACCACTGCGGCCCAGTTGATCGTGCACGTAGGCGCCCAACACAGGGTCATCTTCGATGGTCAGGATACTGGGTAGGCCAACTGCTGCGGGAGTCATTAGCGTCTGCAAGTCATTCTCAATCACTGATTATTCAAGATTAAACGTTCACAGGCAATCGCCACCCGGCGCCGAATGGCCCGAAGATTGCCGCATGTCATTAATTTGCAAGATTCCAGGCCGCGCAAATGGCTACACTGCGCAGGTGGCGCTGGCCGGATGCCGGCGTGGATGATTGATAACAACGTGGTAGCAGGAGAGTGGCGTGCTTAGAAAAATGGGGATAAAAGGCCGCGTACTGTTGCTGACCTTATTACCGACCAGCCTGATGGCGCTGTTGTTGGGCGGCTATTTCACCTGGATGCAACTCTCGGAATTGCAGACCCAGCTACTGCAACGCGGCGAAATGATCGCCGAGCAATTGGCACCGCTGGTGGCCCCAGCCATGGGCCACAAGGACACCAACCTGCTGGAGCGTATCGCCACCCAGTCCCTGGAACAACCGGATGTGCGCGCCGTGTCGTTCCTGGCGCCAGACCGCGCGTCCCTGGCCCACGCCGGCCCGACCATGCTCAACCAGCCACCCACCGGCAACAGCTCGCAACTGTTACAGCGTTCCGGCAACGACGCCACCCGCTATCTACTGCCGGTGTTTGGCCGCCATCGCAACCTGGCGGGCGAGTTGATTCCCGATGAGGCCGACCGGCTGCTGGGTTGGGTGGAAGTCGAGCTGTCCCACAATGGCATGCTGTTGCGCGGCTATCGCAGCCTGTTCGCCAGCCTGCTGCTGATCGCCATCGGCCTGATGTGCACCGCCGCCCTCGCCCTGCGTATCAGCCGTACCATCAATTCGCCGATTGGCCAGATCAAGCAAGCGGTGGCGCAGCTCAAGGACGGCAACTTGGAAACACGCTTGCCACCCCTGGGCAGCCAGGAATTGGACCAGCTCGCGTCTGGCATCAACCGCATGGCCGAAACCCTGCAAAATGCCCAGGAAGAGCTGCAACACAGCATCGACCAGGCCACCGAAGACGTGCGCCAGAACCTGGAAACCATTGAGATCCAGAACATCGAGCTGGACCTGGCACGCAAGGAAGCCCTGGAAGCCAGCCGTATCAAGTCGGAGTTCCTGGCCAACATGAGCCATGAGATCCGCACACCGCTCAACGGCATCCTCGGTTTTACTCACTTGCTGCAAAAAAGCGAATTGTCGCCGCGCCAGCTCGATTACCTGGGCACTATCGAAAAATCTGCGGATAACCTGCTGGGCATCATCAACGAAATCCTCGATTTCTCGAAGATTGAAGCTGGCAAACTGGTGCTCGACAGCGTGCCTTTCAACCTGCGCGACTTGCTGCAAGACACCTTGACCATCCTCGCCCCCGCCGCGCATGCCAAGCAGCTCGAACTGGTAAGCCTGGTGTACCGCGACACGCCCCTGGCGTTGGTGGGCGACCCGCTACGGCTCAAGCAGATCCTGACCAACCTGATCAGCAATGCGATCAAGTTCACCCGCGAAGGCACCATTGTGGCCCGGGCAATGATCGAGGACGAGCAGGAAGACAGCGTGCAATTGCGCATCAGTGTGCAAGACACCGGCATTGGCCTGTCGAACCAGGATGTGCGCGCCCTGTTCCAGGCATTCAGCCAGGCCGACAACTCGCTGTCGCGCCAGCCCGGCGGCACCGGTTTGGGCCTGGTGATTTCCAAGCGGTTGATCGAGCAGATGGGCGGCGAAATCGGCGTCGACAGCACGCCGGGTGAAGGTTCGGAATTCTGGATCAGCCTGAACCTGCCCAAGACCCGTGACGACGTCGAAGACCTGCCCGCCGCGCCGCTATTGGGGCGTCGTGTGGCCGTGCTGGAAAACCACGAACTGGCGCGCCAGGCCCTGCAACATCAGTTGGAAGACTGCGGCCTGGAAGTCACGCCGTTCAATACCCTGGAAAGCCTGACCAACGGCATCACCAGTGCCCACCAGACCGAACAGGCCATCAGCCTGGCGGTGCTCGGCGTCACGGCCAACGACATTCCGCCCGAGCGCCTCAACCAACACCTGTGGGACCTTGAACACCTGGGCTGCAAGGTGCTGGTGCTGTGCCCGACCACAGAGCAGATGCTGTTCAACCAATCGGTGCCCAACCCCAACAGCCAACTGCAGGCCAAGCCCGCCTGTACGCGCAAGTTGCGCCGCTCCCTGGCCGACCTGATCAGCCCGCGCCCTTCGCGCAGCGAACCCGGTGAGCCGTTGTCCAGCCGTGCGCCACGGGTGCTGTGCGTGGACGACAACCCGGCCAACCTGTTGCTGGTGCAAACCCTGTTGGAAGACATGGGCGCCAAGGTGCAGGCGGTGGAAAGCGGTTACGCGGCGGTCGACGCCGTGAAGCAGGAAACGTTCGATTTGGTGCTGATGGACGTGCAAATGCCCGGCATGGATGGCCGCCAGAGCACCGAGGCGATCCGCCAGTGGGAAAGCGAACGCCACGGCACACCGCTGCCGGTGGTAGCCCTCACGGCTCACGCCATGGCCAACGAAAAACGCGCCCTGCTGCAAAGCGGTATGGACGACTACCTGACCAAACCCATCAGCGAGCGGCAATTGGCCCAGGTGGTATTGAAATGGACCGGCCTGGCGCTGCGTAACCAAGGCCCGGAGCGCACCCATGAAGGTGCGGCCCAGGGCGTGCAGCTCTTGGTACTCGACCACGAAGAAGGCCTGCGCCTGGCCGCCAACAAGGCCGACCTGGCCGCTGATATGCTCGCCATGCTACTGGCCTCCCTGGAGGCTGATCGCCTGGCAATTACCCACGCCCGCGAAGCCAATGACAACCACGCCTTGATCGAGCGCGTGCACCGTTTGCACGGCGCCACCCGCTACTGTGGTGTTCCGCAATTACGAGCAGCCTGCCAACGCGCCGAAACCCTGCTCAAGCAGGATGACGCCAAGGCCACGGCCGCGCTGGACGAACTGGACATGGCGATTGCACGGCTGGCCAGTGAAGCCAGAGTGAGTGCCTGACCCTGTTTTCATGGGCAACGAATCAACAATGTGTAAATTGCAGGGAGCCCTCTCAATGCGCGTCATTCTCTTCAGCAGCCAAACCTACGACCGCGAGAGTTTCCTCGGCGAACCGCTGCCGGCTGGCCTGGAACTGCAATTCCAACCCGCCCGCCTCAACCTCGAGACCGTGGCCCTGGCCGAACACCACGAGGTGGTCTGCGCCTTTATCAACGACGACCTCAGCGCCCCCGTGCTGGAGCAACTGGCCAAGGGCGGCACACGCCTGATTGCCCTGCGCTCGGCGGGCTACAACCATGTCGACTTACCCGCCGCCCAGCGCCTGGGCCTGACCATCGTGCGCGTACCCGCCTATTCGCCCCACGCGGTGGCCGAGCACGCCGTCGCCCTGATCCTGGCCCTCAACCGTCGCCTGCACCGTGCCTACAACCGTACCCGCGACGGTGATTTCAGCCTGCACGGGCTGACCGGCTTTGATCTGGTCGGCAAAACGGTCGGCGTGGTCGGCACCGGTCAGATCGGCGCGACCTTCGCCAAGATCATGACCGGCTTCGGCTGCCAGTTGCTGGCCTACGATCCCTTCCCCAACCCACAGGTGCAGGACCTCGGGGCCCGCTACGTGAGCCTGCCTGAACTGTTGGCCGAGGCACAAATCATCAGCCTGCACTGCCCGCTGACCGCCGACAGCAAACACCTGATCAATGCCCGCTCGCTCGCGCAGATGCAAACCGGTGCGATGCTGATCAACACCGGGCGTGGTGGCCTGGTCGATACGCCGGCACTGATCGAAGCGCTCAAGCTGGGACAGTTGGGCTATCTGGGGTTGGACGTCTACGAAGAAGAAGCCCAATTGTTTTTCGAGGACCGCTCGGACCTGCCCCTGCAGGATGACGTGCTCGCCCGCCTGCTGACCTTCCCCAACGTGATCATCACCGCGCACCAGGCCTTCCTCACCCGTGAGGCCCTGGCGGCGATTGCCGGCACCACGCTGGCCAACATTGCCGCGTGGGCCGATGGCCGCGCCCAGAACCTGGTCGAGGGATGATCAGCGGTCACATACCAGGCTCATGATAGGCCGGCACCCGTGATAGGATGCCGCGCCTATTTGGAGGATCCATGGCCGAACACGATTTCCGCTTCAGCTTGCTGAGCCCGCAACACACCCTGATCGAATGCCGTGCCCTGGTGCCGGGCCGTTACCAGGTCACCGGCAACGGTGGTTCGATCAAACATGGCGACGTCCTGATCGTCAGCCTGCGCGGCAGTAAAACCCTGTCGATGCGACTCACCGTCGAAGGTGACGCACGCTACTCCATCCGCCCGGCGGGCCAGTGGGTCGCCATGGCCCAAGGGCCGAAGTTCGGCGAACTCGAGATCCACACCTGGAAGGTCAATTGCGACAGCTGCGACGCCGTGCTGGAGTTTGAATTCGCGGTAGAAACCAAGCTGACCAAGGCACCGCTGCAACCGGCCGCCAACGCGCGTATCAAAGAACTGGGCTGGGCCAGCGAAGGCGACAAGCACCGTTGCCCGAAATGCCAGCAGGCCGCGCAATGAAAGGTCGGCTGCTGCTCGCCGCCATCGGCATGGGCCTGGCAGGCTGCGCTGCCGATGGCGCCAAGCTCGAGCGCGACCACAGCTACGTCGTGGAATGGATCGGTGAGCGGCCGCTGATGGACTATGCGCACCTTACCGTCACCCTGGGCGCCGATGGCCGCGCCTATGGCAATGGTGGCTGTAACCACTGGTTTGCGCCGTACACGGTCGAAGGCGACAAGCTCAGCTTCGGCCCGGTCGGCAGCACCCGAAAAATGTGCGCCGAGGCCCTGATGGAGCAAGAGCATCGCTTCTTCCAGGCCCTGCAAGGCGTGCAGCGCTGGGACATCTCGCCGCTCGAGCAGACGCGGTTCTGGCCGGCCGAAGGCAAGCCGATCCGTTTGTGGCTCGAAGAAGGCTGACCTAGGCGCACTCTCCTGTACTAACGCGGTGTCCTCTGGCTCTGTGGGAGTTGGATTGCCTGCGATGCGGACGACGCGGTGTATCAGGTACACCGCAGCGATGCCATCGCAGGCAAGCCAGCTCCCATAGTTCTAGCCTTTCAGGGCCTTGAGCTTGGCCAACACCCCTTCCGCTGTCTGCTCACCCATCAACTGCTCACGCACCTTGCCCTTGTCGTCGATGATGTAGGTCACCGGCAAGGCCTCGCTGCGCGGAATCTCGAAGATCCCGTCCGGGTTCTGGGCCAGCACCGTGAACTTGATCCCCAGCTTGTCGCTGGCGGCCTTCAGTTCCTCACCCTGCACATTGTCGAAGTTGACGCCGAACACCCCGACATTCTGGCCTTTCAACTGTTCTGCCAGGGCATTGAGCTCGGGGATTTCCGTGCGGCACGGGCCACACCATTCGGCCCAGTAGTTGACCACCAGCCACTGTTTGTCCAGGCGTTCGGCCGCCACTTTCTGGCCGTATTGGTCAACGCCGTAATCGTTACCGCAGCCGCTGAGCAGCAGGGTTGTGATGATCGCCAATGCACCGATCAGTCGCCTTGTCATGGGGTATTCCTTCGCAAAAATGAACGTTGGCTGCGGCCTATCGCCTCTTACGGTTTAAGGACAGGCGCCAGCGCAGGTAGAATACCCGCCACCTTAAGCAAGATGCGACCCGCACATGACCGATCTGACGCTTTATCACAACCCGCGCTGCTCGAAATCCCGCGGTGCGCTGGAACTACTGGAAGCCCGCGGCCTCACCCCGACCGTCGTGCGCTACCTGGAAACCCCGCTGGATGCCGCGCAAATCGAGGCCCTGCTGAAAAAACTGGGGATCAGCGCACGCCAACTGCTGCGCACCGGCGAAGACGAATACAAAACCCTGAACCTGGCCGACGCCAGCCTCAGCGACACCCAACTGATCGCCGCCATCGCAGCCCATCCCAAGCTGATGGAACGCCCGATCCTGGAAACCGCCGACAAAGCCATCATTGGCCGCCCGCCCGAGAACGTGCTGGAGATCCTGCCGTGACCACGCCCTATGTGCTGGTGTTGTATTACAGCCGCAACGGCTCGGTGAGCGAGATGGCCCGACAGATTGCCCGCGGTATCGAGCAAGGCGGCATGGAAGCGCGGTTGCGCACCGTGCCGGCGATTTCCACCGAGTGCGAAGCGGTGGCGCCGAGCATTCCCGACGAGGGCGCGCTGTATGCCAGCCTGGACGACCTGAAGCAATGCTCGGGCCTGGCCCTGGGAAGCCCCACCCGGTTCGGCAACATGGCCGCGCCGCTCAAGTACTTCCTCGATGGCACCAGCAACCTGTGGCTCACCGGCGCTCTGGTCGGCAAGCCGGCCGGCGTGTTCACCTCCACCGCCAGCCTGCATGGCGGCCAGGAAACCACGCTGATGTCGATGCTGCTGCCGCTGCTGCACCACGGCATGCTGATCACCGGCCTGCCCTACAGCGAGCAGGCGCTGCTCGACACCCAGGGCGGCGGCACGCCGTATGGCGCCAGCCACCATTCCGGGCCAGACGGCAAGCGTATGCTCGATCAACATGAAATCACCTTGTGCCGGGCCTTGGGCCTGCGCCTGGCCAAGACCGCCACGCTGTTGGAGAACGGCCGTGGCCAGGAAGCCTAAGGTCCTGCCGCCACGGGAGTGGCTGGAGCCACGGGTCAAGGTGGCACGCGCGCTAAGCCTGCTGGCGTTCTTGGGCCTGGTGGGCTTGTTGTGCGTGTACTACCTGTTGGTCGCCGACCTGCATGGGGCGCGCCCGTGGGTCATCCTGCTGATCGAGCTGGTGCCGCTGCTGATACTTGCGCCAGGCATGCTGATGGGCAGCGCACGCGGGCATTCGTGGATGTGCTTTGCGGTGAACCTGTATTTCATCAAGGGCGCACTGGCGGCGTATGACCCGAACCGCCAGTGGTTTGGTGCGCTGGAGATGCTGGCGAGCCTGGCGGTGTTTTGCACGGCGTTGCTGTATGTGCGTTGGCGGCATCAATTGAACCGGCGGCTGGCCGATTGACTGATCGCTGATCGTTCCCACGCTCCGCGTGGGAATGCATCCTGTGACGCTCCGCGTCACCCTTGCACTAGGCCCTGGACGCAGAGCGTCCTGGGCAGCATTCCCACGCGGAGCGTGGGAACGATCAGTATCAATGGTTGACGGTATAGGCCAACATCATCGACAGCTGACACATCGGCCGCCCACTCTCGGCATGCCACTGGTTGAAGGCACCCTGTACTGTCGCCAAATCGCGCAGGCTGGTCGGCGCCTTGTCGACGATCTTCTGCGCATTCAACGCTGCCACCACGTCATCGCTCGGTACAAAGGTGTCCTTGCCGACCATGCGCAGGAAGCGAGGCGCCGACAGGCCGCCCAACTGGTGGCCGTGCTTGCTCAGGTACTTCCAGAGCCCGACGATATCGGTCACCGGCCAATCAGCGATAAACGCGCCGAAGCTGCCTTTCTCCTGCTCGATATCCAGGATCATCTGCGCGTTGCGCGGCACACTCTTGAGCTTGCCCAGGTGGCGGATGATGCGGGTGTCCTGCATCAGCCGTTCCAGGTGTTCGGCCCCCATCAGCACGACTTTTTCCGGGTCGAAACCGAAGAACACCTGCTCGAACGCCGGCCATTTGGCATCGACCACGCTGTGCTTCAAACCGGCGCGGAACACCCGCAGCGCCAAGGTCGACAGGTAACGGTCATCCGTTATCTTGCGCAATTGCGCCGGGGTCTTGGGCACCGGCAGATGGGCTTCCAACTTGGCCGCCGAACCGAAGCGGTTCAGACAATATTCGTGCAGCCACTTGTAATCGCGCATGCCCTCTCCTGTCAGTCGAATTGAAAACGGCGCCCGCAAGCGCCGTGTACTAGAGCCTCGGGAAGACTCAGAGGTTCACTACATTGACGAAACGCGATGCGGCGGTCTCATCGATTTTCAAGCTGGTGAAGTCGAACAGGTTGCGGTCGGCCAATTGCGACGGGATCACGTTTTGCAGGCTGCGGAAGATACTTTCGGTACGCCCAGGGGTCTTGCGCTCCCAGTCCACCAGCATCTCCTTGACCACCTGGCGCTGCAGGTTTTCCTGGGAGCCGCACAGGTTGCACGGGATGATCGGGAATTGCTTGAAATCGGAGTAAGCCTGGATGTCCTTCTCGTTGCAATACGCCAGCGGGCGGATCACTACGTTGCGCCCATCATCGGCGCGCAGCTTGGGCGGCATGGCCTTGAGCGAGCCGTTGAAGAACATATTGAGGAAGAAGGTTTCGACAATGTCATCGCGGTGATGACCCAGGGCCATCTTGGTCGCGCCGATCTCATCGGCAAAGGTATAGAGCGTGCCACGGCGCAGGCGCGAGCACAGCGAGCAGGTGGTCTTGCCTTCCGGGATCAATTCCTTGACCACCGAGTAGGTGTCTTTCTCGACGATGTGATACTCGACGCCCAGTTCTTTCAGATAGGCCGGCAGCACATGCTCAGGGAAACCGGGTTGCTTCTGGTCCATGTTGACCGCCACGATCTCGAACTTGATTGGCGCGACCTTCTGCAGGTGCAGCAACACGTCGAGCATGGTGTAGCTGTCTTTGCCGCCGGAGAGGCAGACCATGACCTTGTCGCCTTCCTCGATCATGTTGAAATCGGCGACCGCTTCACCGGCCAGGCGACGCAGGCGTTTTTGCAGTTTGTTCTGGTTGACTGTAAGAGTGCCCATGGCGCTTGGATCCGCAAAGGTGTGTGACGAAAAGCGCAGCATTTTACCGGTAAGACTGGCGCAGATCCAATGTGGAAGCTGGCTTGCCTGCGATAGCGGTGTGCCAGTCAACATCTCTGTTCCTGACAGGCCGCCATCGCAGGCAAGCCAGCTCCCACACTGGATCCCATGACCTCAGACAGACCACACCGCGATTAGCCCCCCTGTTTACAGCGCAATTTGCTCTAAAGGCCCTACGGTTATTCCGGTCATCCCTTTCTATACTGCGACTTGAGGTCGCACATCTATCCAGACCTTTCAGGCCATATGGCCCGTGGGCGCTCCGATGGGGGGCGATGGTAATAACGACAGGAGTGACTGGCATGATCCATCACGTCGTGGGGCTGTTTACCCATCCCGACCAGGAATGGCGGGAAATCCGTGGCGATAAAGAAGAAAGCATCAGCCACATGTACCTCACTCATACCCTGATTCTCGCGGCGATCCCCGCCATTTCCGCCTTTATTGGCACCACTCAGGTCGGCTGGGTCATCGGCAACCGCGCCCCGGTGATGCTGACCCAGGAAAGCGCGCTGTGGATGACCCTCATGTCCTACGCGGCCATGCTGTGCGGCGTGGCGGTGATGGGCGCGTTCATTCACTGGATGGCCCGCACCTACGACGCCAGCCCAAGCATGGCCCGCTGCGTGGCATTTGCCACTTACACCGCCACACCCTTGTTTATCGGCGGGCTGGCGGCGCTCTACCCGCATATGTGGCTGGGCATGGTCGTGGGCACGGCGGCGATCTGCTACACGGTGTACCTGCTGTATGTGGGGCTGCCGACCTTCATGAGTATCGACCCGGATGAAGGCTTCCTGTTTTCCAGCTCGGTATTGGCCGTCGGCCTGGTGGTGCTGGTAGCGATCATGGCCTTTACCGTGATCGTCTGGGGCCTGGGCGTCGGGCCGATCTACACCAGTTGAACGAAAAACCCCGCAGGCAAGGCCACCGCAAGGTGGCTTTGTGCGTTATGCATGACCATTCGGCGCCTGACAGATTCGGAAACACCCAGCTTTGCGGCATACTGGGCGTCTCTGGAGATATGTACAGCATGCCCGAGCAACTCAATACCCGCGTCGAAGATTGTTTCCTGCAAGCCGAATCCTTTTTCAAACGAAGCTTCAAACGCCCCCAGGTCAGCCTCAAGCTGCGGGGCCAGAAAGCCGGTGTCGCGCATTTGCACGAGAACCTGCTGCGCTTCAATCCTCAGTTGTACCGTGAAAACAGCCAACACTTTCTCAAGCAAACCGTGGCCCACGAAGTGGCGCACCTGATTGCCCACCAGTTGTTTGGCGAGCGTATCCAGCCCCATGGCGAGGAATGGCAGTTGATCATGCGCGGGGTTTACGAACTGCCGCCCGACCGTTGCCATACCTACGAGGTCAAGCGCCGACAGGTGACTCGCTATATTTACCGCTGCCCGTGTGCGGACAGTGATTTTCCGTTCTCCCCGCAGCGCCATGGGCTGGTGAACCAGGGGCGGCGGTATTTGTGTCGGCGGTGTCGGCAGACGTTGGTGTTCACCGGGGAAACTCGGGTGGAATGAGGGCCTCTTCGCAGGCAAGCCAGCTCCCACATTTGGATCTGTGAACACAATCAAAATGTGGGAACTGGCTTGCCTGCGAAAGCGTCGGCTCAGTCAACCTGCAACCTTGGCCTGCCGCAATTGCTCTATCCGCTCAATACCGAACCCCAACTCCGCCAGCACCTCATCACTGTGCGCCCCCACCGCCACTCCAATATGCCTGGGCGCCGGCAACCCCTCGGAGAATTTCAGCGGGCAGGCCAATTGCGCTTGTGTCGAGCCATCACCCCGGGGCACTTGGCTGACCAGCTCCCGCGCCTTCAACTGGGGATGCTCCAGCGCTTCGCTCAAACTCAACACTGGCTCGACACAGGCATCCACCCCGGCAAACAACTCACACAACTGGTCAAAACTGCGCTTCTCGAACTCCACCTGCAACGCCTGCTTGAGCACGCCCTGCCGTTCGGGCGTCACACTGTATGCCGCCAGCTCCGGGCGTCCCAAGGCCGCGCACAGCTGCTGCATAAACCCCGGTTCCAAACTGCCCACCGACATCCAGCGCCCATCGCGCGTGCGGTAATAGTCATAGAAACTCCCGCCATTGAGCACATGGTTCTCCCACCCAGGCTCGACCCCGCAAGCCAGATAACCGGCCCCAGCCATGGCGTTCAGGCTGAACGAGCAATCGGTCATGCTCACATCCAGGTATTGCCCCACCCCGCTCTGCTGCCTGGCAATCACCGCCGCCAGCAAGCCCACCACGGCATGCAGTGAACCGCCCGCCACATCCGCCAGCTGTACGCCCAGGGGCAACGGGCCGGTGTCCTGGCGCCCGGTATGGCTGGCGACGCCGGCCAACGCCAGGTAGTTGATATCGTGCCCGGCGCGGTCCTTATAGGGGCCGGTCTGGCCGTAGCCGGTGATCGACACATAGATCAGCCGCGGGTTGATCGCCTTCAGCGCCTCATAGCCCAGGCCCAGGCGCGCCATGACACCGGGGCGGAACTGCTCGAGCAGGATGTCATGGCCCTTGACCAACTCACGCACAATCTCCAGCGCCTCGGCCTGCTTGAGGTCCAGGGCCAGGCTACGCTTGTTGCGATTGAGGTAGGCGTGGCTGGCCGAGGTGCCACGATCATGGGGCGGCAACACACGCAACAGGTCCATCCGCGTGGGCGATTCGATACGCAGCACCTCGGCGCCCATGTCCGCCAGCATCAGGGAGGCAAACGGGCCGGGCAGCAAGGTGGAAAAATCCAGCACTTTAAGGGACGCCAAGGGACCTGACATGGGGACTCCAGTTGGGTTGCGAATACCCACAGACTAGGCAGCCTGGCGCCTGCCGGCAATCGTCAGAACGATCAACCACAGTGACCGTTTTGATCACGGCGGGCTTTTTCGCGGCGGCGGCTTTATCATTGGCCGACGTTTGTTGGCAGAGTCTTCCATGAAGTTCGCGATTGCACTGTATAGCGCCGCCCACGCGCCCTCCTCGCGCCGCGCCCTGTTGTTCGCACAGGCGGCGTTGGCCGGCGGGCATGAGATTGTGCGGATGTTTTTTTATCAGGATGGCGTGTACAGCGCGTCCAGTAACGTCGTTGCGCCCCAGGACGAGCCAGACATTGCGCGCCAATGGCGCGAGTTCGTCAGCCAGCACCAGCTCGACGGTGTGGTGTGCATCGCCGCCGCCTTGCGCCGTGGTGTGCTGAATGCCGAAGAGGCTACGCGCTATCAACGCAGCGCCGTGAATCTGGAGGCACCCTGGGCGTTATCGGGCCTTGGGCAGTTGCATGACGCGATCCAGGACGCCGACCGCCTGATCTGTTTTGGAGGGCCGTGACATGCCCAGATCCTTGTTGGTGATCAGCCGCCAGGCCCCGTGGTCCGGGCCGAGTGCGCGGGAAGCACTGGATATCGTGCTGGCCGGTGGCGCGTTCGATCTGCCCATTGGCCTGTTGTTGCTGGATGACGGTGTGTTCCAACTGGCGCCGAACCAAGCGGCCAAGGCCGTGCAACAGAAAGACCTGAGTGCCAACCTGCAGGCCCTGGGCCTGTTCGGCATTGATGACGTGTTCGCGTGCAGCCATAGTCTTTCCGCACGCGGGTTGCCGCCACCCGCCAACGCACAGGTGCTCGACAGCCAAGCCATTTCCCAACTGATTGACCGTTACGACCAGGTGATTACCCTCTGATGTCGACTCTACATGTGGTGTCTCATTCCCCGTTTACCGACAGCCGCCTCGATAGCTGCCTGCGCATCTGTGGCGCCGAGGACGCAATCCTGCTGTGCGGCGACGGAGCCTACGGCCTGCACACGCCCGCCCTGCAAACCAAAGGCGTAAAGGTGTTTGTGCTGGCCGAAGACATGCAGGCGCGCAACCTGCCGCTGCCCGACTGGGCTGACAGCGTCGATTACCCAGGCTTCGTGCAACTGTCGATCGACTACGACAAGGTCAACACCTGGCTATGAACACCTTGACCGTCGGCGCACACACCCTGGAACTGGATAAGGACGGCTATCTCGTCGACCTCAACGACTGGTCCGATGAAGTGGCGAATGCCCTGGCCGCTGCCGAAGCCTTGGAGCTGACCCCGGCACACTGGGAAATCCTCACCCTGCTGCGCCAGTTCTACACCGAGTTCCAGCTGTCCCCCGCCACGCGCCCGCTGATCAAGTACACCGCCTTGAAGCTGGGCCCGGAAAAGGGCAACAGCCTGCACCTCAACAAACTGTTCAACGGCACTCCCGCCAAACTCGCCGCCAAGCTGGCGGGCCTGCCCAGGCCGACGAATTGCTTATGACCGACTTTGCCCCCCTGACTCTCGTAACGCCCCAAGAGCATCCCTTTGCGCAGTTCGTGCGCATCCTCGGCAAAGGCAAGCGTGGCGCGCGCAACCTCACCCGCGAGGAAGCGCGGGAAGCCATGGGCATGCTGCTCGACGAAAAAGTCGAGGACACCCAGCTCGGCGCCTTCCTGATGCTGCTGCGCCACAAGGAAGAAAGCCCGGAAGAACTCGCCGGTTTCACCGAAGCCGTACGTGAGCGCCTGCACGCGCCAGCGCTGAACGTCGATATCGACTGGCCCACCTACGCCGGTAAAAAGCGCCACCTGCCGTGGTTCCTGCTGGCAGCCAAATGCCTGGCACAGAACGGCGTGCGCATCCTGATGCACGGCGGCGGCGCCCACACTGCGGGGCGGTTGTACACCGAGCAATTGCTGGACAGCTTGCAGATCCCGCTGTGCCGCGATTGGCAACAGGTCGAAAACGCCTTTGCCCACGGCAACCTGGCGTTTATCCCGCTGGGTGATTGGGCGCCACAGCTGCAACGCATGATTGACCTGCGCAACACTCTGGGCCTGCGTTCGCCTATCCACTCTCTGGCGCGCCTGCTCAACCCGCTGAATGCGCGCTGTGGCCTGCAAAGCATTTTCCACCCCGGTTACCAGGGCGTGCATCGTGATGCCAGTGGCTTGCTGGGTGACAACGTGATTGTGGTCAAGGGCGACGGCGGCGAGATCGAGATCAACCCCGACACCCTCAGTCACCTGTATGGCACCACCGACGGCCAGAGCTGGGACGAAGAGTGGCCCGCCCTTTCCGTCCAGCGCCACGTCAAGCCAGCAACGCTTGAGCCCGAGCACCTAAAAGCACTGTGGCGCGGCGACGTTGAGGACAGCTACCCGCAACTGGCGTTGATCGCCACCATGGCGTTGGCCCTGCGCGGCCTTGGTCACCCGCGGCAGCAGGCGTTCGAGTTGGCCCAGCAGTACTGGGACGCACGGGATAAATCGATTTAATCGATCATTCACGCCGGTTCTTTGCGCTTTTAGTTCGAACTCATCCCTTTAGACTGGGCTCCAACGCTTATTAGCCAAGGAGCCAGTCATGGGTTTATTGATCGAAGGACAGTGGAAAGACCAGTGGTACGAAAGTAGCGCCGATGGCGCTTTCCAACGGGAACAGGCACAACGCCGCAACTGGGTGACCGCCGATGGCGGGCCAGGCCCGAGTGGTGAAGGCGGCTTCAAGGCCGAGGCCGGTCGCTATCACCTCTATGTATCCCTCGCCTGCCCGTGGGCGCACCGCACCTTGATCCTGCGCAAGCTCAAGGGCCTGGAAAGCCTGATCGACGTCTCGGTGGTCAGTTGGCTGATGCTGGAAAACGGCTGGACCTTCGACAAGGCCCATGGCTCCAGCGGCGACAAACTGGACGGTTTCAACTTCATGCACCAACGCTACACCGCCGATACCGCCGACTATACCGGGCGCGTGACCGTGCCGGTGCTGTGGGACAAAAAGCTCAAGCGCATCGTCAGCAATGAATCGGCGGAGATCATCCGCATGTTCAACAGTGCGTTCAATGCGCTGACCGGCAATACCCTGGATTTCTACCCCCAAGCCCTGCATTCGACCATCGACAGCCTCAACGAACGCATCTACCCCGCCGTGAACAACGGCGTGTACCGCGCAGGTTTCGCCACCTCACAACAAGCGTATGAAAGTGCGTTTGATGATGTGTTTGCCAAGCTGGATCATTTGGAACAGCACCTGGGCAGCCATCGCTATCTGGCCGGCGAGTACCTGACCGAAGCCGATGTGCGGCTGTTCACTACGCTGATTCGTTTTGATGCGGTGTACTACAGCCACTTCAAATGCAACCTGCGGCGAATTGCCGACTATGCAAATTTGTCGAACTGGCTGCGGGAGATGTATCAGTGGCCAGGCGTGGCCGAGACGGTGGATTTCGAGCATATCAAGGGGCATTACTATGCCAGCCATCGCACGATCAACCCGACGGGGATTGTGCCGAAGGGGCCGTTGCAGGGGTTTGACAGCAGCCATGATCGGGCGCGGCTGCCGGGTAAAGGTGTCTTTGGCTGATAACTCCTGTGGCGAGGGAGCTTGCTCCCGCTGGGCTGCGTAGCGGCCCCAAAATTTTGGGAGCGCTTCGCACTCCAACGGGAGCAAGCTCCCTCGCCACAAGAGCCGGTTCAGACTTGAGACTGAGCGCCCTCGAACCACTTGAGCTTCTCACGCAACACCACCACCTCACCCACGATCACCAATGTCGGCGCATGCACTTCATGCTCCGCCACCATGCGCGGCAGGTCGGCCAGGGTGCCGGTGAACACGCGCTGGTTGGACGTGGTGCCCTGCTGGATCAGCGCCGCTGGGGTGTCCGACGCGCGTCCGTGCTTGATCAACTGCTCGCAAATGATCGGCAAGCCAATCAAGCCCATGTAGAACACCAGGGTCTGTGAGGGGCCGACCAGGTCTTGCCAAGGCAAGTCCGAGGTACCGTTCTTCAAGTGCCCGGTAATAAAACGTACAGATTGGGCATAGTCGCGATGAGTCAGCGGAATCCCGGCATAGGCCGCGCAACCACTGGCTGCCGTAATACCCGGCACCACCTGGAACGAAATGCCGTGGGCCGCCAACTCTTCGATCTCTTCGCCACCACGACCAAAGATGAACGGGTCCCCCCCCTTGAGGCGCAGCACGCGCTTGCCTTGCTTGGCCAGGTCTACCAGTTGCTGGTTGATCTGGTCCTGGGGCACCGCGTGATCGGCGCGACGCTTGCCGACGTACACGCGCTCGGCATCACGACGGCACAGTTCCAAAATCGCCGGCGCAACCAAACGGTCGTACAGCACCACGTCGGCTTGCTGCATCAGGCGCAATGCGCGGAAGGTCAGCAAATCCGGGTCGCCTGGGCCCGCACCCACCAGGTACACCTCTCCGGGCGCGTAAGGCGGCGCGCCATTGACCTTTTCGATCAACAGGCGCTCGGCCTCCTCGCCCTGCCCGGCCAACTGGCGGTCGGCAATCGGGCCCTGGAACACTTCTTCCCAGAACGCCCGGCGTTGCTGCACATCCGGGTACAAACCTTTGACCTGACCCCGAAAACGCGCGGCCAGCCCAGCCAATTGACCGTAGGTCGAGGGAATCCAGGTTTCCAGCTTGGCGCGAATCAGCCGTGCCAGTACCGGCGCGTCACCGCCGCTGGAGACGGCAATCACCAAGGGTGAACGGTCGACAATTGCCGGGAAGATCACGCTGCACAACGCTGGCGCGTCCACCACATTGACCGGCACGCAGCGACGCTTGGCATCACTGGATACTTGCGCATTCAGTGGCTCATCGTCGGTGGCTGCGATAATCAGGGTGCAACCGTCCAGGTCGGCCTCCTGATAACCGCGCAACATCAGTTCCCCGCCACTGCCCAGCACCAGCTCACACAGCTGGCTTTCGATCTGGGGAGCAACCACCCGCAACACCGCGCCGGCGTTGGCCAGCAGCCGGGATTTGCGCAAGGCAATCTCCCCACCACCGACGACCAACACACGACTGCCGCGCAGGTTATGAAACAGCGGCAGAAATTCCATTTAGCGGATGACCTCAACGCCCGCCATGTACGGCTTGAGCACCTCAGGTACACGGATCGAACCGTCCGCCTGCTGGTAGTTTTCCAGCACGGCCACCAGGGTACGGCCTACGGCCAGGCCCGAACCGTTGAGGGTGTGCACCAGCTCCGGCTTGCCGGTTTCCGGGTTGCGGAAACGCGCCTGCATGCGACGGGCCTGGAAGTCACCGCAGTTGGAGCACGACGAAATCTCGCGGTATTTGTCCTGGCTCGGCACCCACACTTCCAGGTCGTAGGTTTTCACGGCGCTGAAGCCCATGTCGCCCGTGCACAGGGCCAGTACGCGGTAAGGCAGCTCCAGCAACTGCAGCACGCGCTCGGCGTTGGCAGTCAGGCCTTCCAGGGCCTCCATGGAGGTCGACGGCTCTACTACCTGAACCATTTCAACCTTGTCGAACTGATGCTGGCGGATCATGCCACGGGTGTCGCGACCCGACGCGCCGGCTTCGCTACGGAAGCACGGGCTGTGAGCAACCAGCTTCAACGGCAGTTGCTTGGCGTCGAGGATTTCGCCGGCGACGATATTGGTCAGCGACACTTCGGCGGTCGGGATCAGGTACAGGTCGGCTTCGCCGTCGCGGCTGATCTTGAACAGGTCTTCTTCGAATTTCGGCAGTTGGCTGGTACCCATCAACGCCGGCGCCTGAACCAGGTACGGGGTGTAGGCCTCTTCATAACCGTGTTCGCCGGTGTGCAGGTTGATCATGAACTGCGCCAGTGCACGGTGCATGCGCGCAATCGGGCCGCGCAACAAGGCAAAGCGTGCGCCGGACATTTTTGCCGCGGTTTCAAAATCCAGGCCACCGGTCAATTCGCCCAAGGCGACGTGGTCCTTGATCTCGAAATCGAAGGCTTTCGGCGTGCCCCAGCGGCGCACTTCGACGTTGCCTTCTTCATCTTCGCCGACCGGCACAGATTCGTGGGGCAGGTTCGGAATGCCCAGCAGGATCGAATCCAATTGGGTCTGAATGCCTTCCAGCTCGATTTTGCCATCGGACAGCTCAGTGCCCATGCGCTCGACATCCGCCATCAACGGCGCGATGTCTTCACCGCGCTGCTTGGCCTGGCCGATGGACTTGGAGCGCGCATTACGTTCAGCCTGCAGTGCTTCGGTGCGGGTCTGGACGGTCTTGCGCTGTTCTTCCAGCGCTTCGATGCGCGCAACATCCAAGGCAAAGCCACGGGATGCCAGGCGGTCCGCTACGTCCTGAAGGTTGCTACGTAACAGTTTGGAATCGAGCATGTCGGTCTCTCGTTATCAAAGTTTGGTCAAGGACAGGCCAGCCCAGGTGGCGAGCAGCCCGCCGAATACGCTGATGGCCGCATAGCCAATCGCCAGCGGCACTTGCCCGCTTTCCAGCAGGCGCACGGTATCCAGTGAAAAGGATGAAAAAGTCGTCAGGCCGCCAAGAAAGCCAACCATCAGGCCGGCACGTACCTCGACAGGCACTTCCGGGCGTAACAAAAACAGGCCGTATAACACGCCGATCAACAGGCAGCCCACGATATTAACGGCGAGCGTCGCCGTATAGAAGTGTTTCGGCCAATTGGCGTTGATCCAATTGCCGGTGGCGAAGCGCAGCAGTGTACCGGCGATACCTCCCGCCGAGACGGCGATCACCAAAGGAATCATGTTTTTCTCCGCTGCCTGGGGCTCAGACGGTCGAGGGTGGCCAGGTGGTTGAGCTTCTCACCGATCTTCAGCTCCAGGCCACGGGGCACTGGCTGGTAGAACGGCTGCGGCTCCAGCTCATCGGGGAAGTAGTCTTCGCCGGCCGCGTAGGCGTCCGGCTCATCGTGGGCATAACGGTATTCGTCGCCATACCCCAGCTGCTTCATCAGCTTGGTCGGCGCGTTGCGCAGGTGCAGCGGCACTTCGAGGGAACCATGCTCGGCGGCCGCACGCAGGGCCGACTTGAAGCCCATGTACACTGCGTTGCTTTTGGGCGCGCAGGCCAGGTAAGTGATGGCCTGGGCGACCGCCAACTCGCCTTCCGGACTGCCGAGGCGCTCCTGCACCTCCCAGGCGGCCAGGCACAGGCTCAGGGCCCGCGGGTCGGCATTGCCGATGTCTTCGCTGGCCATGCGCACCACCCGACGCGCCAGGTACAGCGGGTCGCAACCGCCATCGATCATGCGCGCAAACCAATACAGCGCGCCATCAGGGTTGGAACCGCGTACGGATTTGTGCAGCGCGGAAATCTGGTCGTAGAAGGCTTCGCCGCCCTTGTCGAAACGCCGGCGTGTGTCACCGAGCAAGCTTTGCAACAGGTCGACGCCAATCTCGCCGCCGTCTTCGGCCAGGTCGGAAGCATTCTCCAGCAAGTTGAGAAAGCGGCGCCCGTCGCCATCGGCGGCGGTCAGCAAAATCTTGAAACCTTCATCGCTGAGGCTCAGCTGGCGCTTGCCCAGCCCCTTGTCTTCGCTCAAGGCTCGGTGCAGCAGCTTTCGCATCGCCGCTTCATCCAGGCTCTTGAGCACATAGACCCGCGCCCGTGACAACAAGGCGTTGTTCAATTCAAAGGAAGGGTTTTCGGTGGTGGCGCCGATAAAGATCAGCGTACCGTCCTCGACATAAGGCAGGAACGCATCCTGCTGCGACTTGTTGAAGCGATGCACTTCGTCGACGAACAGGATAGTGCGTTTACCGTATTGCCCGGCCTGCTGCTTGGCGACTTCCACCGCCTGGCGGATCTCCTTGACCCCGGCGAGCACCGCCGAGACCGTTTCAAAGTGCGCATCCGAGACCTTCGCCAGCAACCGCGCCAGGGTGGTCTTGCCCACGCCCGGCGGCCCCCAGAAAATCATCGAATGCAGCGCACCCTGCTCCAGGGCTTCGCGCAAGGGCTTGCCCCGAGCGAGCAGGTGTTCCTGACCGACGTACTCATCCAGGTTGGTCGAACGCAAGCGCGCGGCCAACGGCTGGGCAATCGGGTCACTTCGAAACAGATCCATGGGCAGCGTTTGAAACCTCTGGGCAGTTTATTCCTGGATCACGTCGGCACCCTTGGGGATGTCGAACTTGAACTTGGACGCGGGCACCGGCTGGTTGGCCTTGACCCCGGAGAACAGGATATCGGTGCGCTGGCCGACGCTGTCGACCAGGCGCATGTTGTTGATCACGCCGTTGCCGAACGACAGGGACAGCGTGTCAAACAACGTGTCCTTGGATTTTGGCTTGAGGGTGAACTCGATGACGTTGCTGGTCTGCTTGGAGGTGATGTCGAAGCTGTCGTTGATTTTCGACACATCACCCGACAGCAGCAGTGCCGGGGTCTGGTTCAGGCGCGGATCGAGCTTCTTGATGGTCGCCTGTTCCAAGTCCGGGTCCCACAGCGTGACTTTCTGGCCGTCGGAAACGATGGTCTGCTCCGCCTTGCCTTCGGTATGCCAGTAGAACAGCCCTGGGCGCTGCACGGCCATTTCACCGGCTGTTTCCTGCAACTGGGTGCCGCCGGCATCCAGGGTCAGCTGGGAGAAGCGCGCGGTGAGGGTCTGGGATTTGTCCAACAGGTTCTTCAGGCTGGCGACGGAAGCCGGGTCAGCGTGAGCCGAAACAGCGGTCAGGGCCAAGGCTGGCAACAACAGCATGCGGATAAAGCGCATGGGAGTCCTCATTGAGTAGTCAGGGCACGCCGCGTGTTGCCACGCGGCGCGGAATCAGTCGCGCATCTGCCCGGGGGCGATGACTTCACGCGAGCCATTGGTGTTCATTGCGGTCACGACGCCGGCCATTTCCATGGCTTCGATCATGCGGGCGGCACGGTTGTAGCCGATTTTCAGCTTGCGCTGCACCGCGGAGATCGACGCACGGCGGCTTTCCAGTACGAAGGCCACGGCTTCGTCATACAAAGCGTCGGTCTCGGCATCGTCATCACCGCCACCGCCGCCATTTTCAAAGCCGCTGCCGGCTTCTTCGACGCCGTTGAGGATGTCGTCGTTGTACTCGGGCGCGCCGCGCAGTTTCCAGGCTTCCACCACACGGTGGACTTCGTCATCGGAAACAAAGGCGCCGTGAACGCGAATCGGCAGGCTGGTGCCCGGCGGCATGTAGAGCATGTCACCGTGGCCCAGCAGTTGCTCGGCGCCACCCTGGTCAATGATGGTGCGCGAGTCGATCTTGCTGGAGACCTGGAACGCCATGCGGGTCGGAATGTTGGCCTTGATCAGGCCGGTGATCACGTCCACCGACGGCCGCTGTGTCGCGAGGATCAAGTGGATACCCGCCGCCCGTGCCTTCTGGGCGATACGGGCGATCAGCTCTTCAACCTTCTTGCCGACGATCATCATCATGTCGGCAAATTCATCGACCACCACCACGATGGTCGGCAGCTTGGTCAGCAGTGGTGCTTCATCGTGAATACTTTCGCGCTTGTACAGCGGGTCGGTCAGCGGTGTGCCGGCGTCCTGGGCTTCCTTGACCTTGGCATTGAAGCCCGACAGGTTACGCACGCCCATCTTCGCCATGAGCTTGTAGCGGCGCTCCATCTCGGCAACGCTCCAGCGCAGGGCGTTGGCGGCGTCCTTCATGTCGGTGACCACCGGGCACAGCAGGTGCGGGATGCCTTCGTAGATCGACAGTTCCAGCATCTTCGGGTCGATCATGATCAGCTTGGCGTCATCCGGCCCGGACTTGAACAGGATCGACAGGATCATGGCGTTCACACCCACCGACTTACCGGAACCAGTGGTACCGGCTACCAGCAAGTGCGGCATTTTCGCCAGGTCGGTAATCACCGGCTTGCCGCCGATGTCATGGCCGAGCGCCAGGGTGACCGGCGATTTGAAGTTGTCGTATTCCGGCGTCGACAGCACTTCGGAGAAGCGCACGATCTGGCGGTCTTCGTTGGGAATCTCGATACCCACGGTGGTCTTGCCCGGGATCACTTCCACCACGCGCACGCTGGTCACGGCCAGGGAACGTGCCAAGTCTTTGGCCAGGTTGGAAATGCGGCTGACTTTTACCCCGGCGGCCGGTTGGATTTCGTAACGGGTGATCACCGGGCCCGGATGGATCGAGTCCACCGACACTTCGACGCCGAATTCCTTGAGCTTGATTTCCAGCAGGTGGCCGACGGCCGCCAGGGATTCGGGGGAATAGTTGAGTTGTTTCTTTTCGGCCGGGTCCAGAATCGAGATCGGCGGCAAGGTGCCTTCGACGGCGCTGTCGATGAACAGCGGTGCCTGCTTCTCTTTTTGCACGCGATGGCTGGGCTCCGGCGCCTTGGGCGGTGCCGGGGCGATCACGGGCGGCACCTGCTTTTCACGGTCCGACATGTGCTTGCTCAGGGCCTGCTCGCGCTCGATCAAGCGCTCCTTGACCTTGGCTTGCTCGCGCCGATCCGGCGTGCTTGGGGCCACCACCTCGTTGACACGGGTGTCCACCTCACGCAGCTGCGCAACCATTTGCTTGCGCTCGACACGGGCGGCCCACCAGCGGTTGGCGGCGCCCTGGAACAATTCGAACAGGTCGAGGGTGATCTTGCCGGTCACATCCATCACCTTGAACCATGACAGGTCGGTGAATACCGTGAGGCCGAACAGGAACAGCGCGATGAACATCAGGGTGCTGCCCTGGATATTCAGGGTCCTGCGCGCCAGGTCGCCAAGGCTTTCACCCAGGGCCCCGCCCGCGCCCGCCGGCAGACCGGTCGGGGCATGGAAGTGGATATGCGCCAGCGCAGCGCCCGACAGCACCAGGAACACCAGGCCGATCAGGCGCCAGGAGAACAGCCAGCCGCTCCACTGCCACGGCTCGTGACGCTGGCGGAAGATCTGCCAGGTCTTGATCGCCAGCAACAGCGGGAAAATGTAGGCAAAGTAACCCAGGATCATGAAGAGGATATCGGCGCTGTAGGAACCTACAGGGCCGCCGAAATTCTGCACGTCATCGATCTTGCTGTTATGGCTCCAGCCCGGATCGTCCTTGCCATAGGTCAGCAAGGCCATCATCAGGAACAGGCACAGCGCACCGATGGCAATCAGTGCGCCTTCCTTGAGTCGGTAATGCAGGTGCTGGCGCCAGGCCGGTACGACTGCTGCTTTAGGTGCTGCGGCGGATTTCTTCAAAACGGGTCTATTCCTGCGCCTTTAGCGCGTCCATCTGTTGAATGACTACACACGACTGCTCTATCCGGAGCAGTTGAAAAATGAACGAATGTTGCTGAATCTACTTTTAACACCCGGTGACGGATAGGTGAAATGGCGATAACGCCACAATGGCCGCATTGTACGGGTTTGCGTGCGCGATGCCACACACTTGCCCTTCACCTGACTGCACGGACAATTTGAGCATGCATTGCCTTTGCTGACAAAGGCTTATGAGCTGTATTTAGCAATCCAGGCAAGCTTGGCAAATGGCCGGCATGCGCCAGACCCGATTACGACCACACCCTGTGTACAGAGTTGCAGAAACACCCGTTCATGCTAATCCTCGTCAATCGCCTATTCGGGCTGGCCCCATGGCGCAGGGTCGTCAATAATCAACGCTTGCGGTGCAGGTGCATGACCTGCCACTCCCCTCCCCTTCCCTAAGCCTGGATGCCATGCTGACCTGGTTACAACGCGACACCCTGACGTTCCCTCCCTTGGCCAAGGCCATGCGCGAACCCAACGGCCTGCTCGCCGCCGGTGGCGACCTGTCGGCCGAACGACTGATCCAGGCCTACCGCCATGGCTGCTTCCCCTGGTTCTCCGAAGGCCAGCCTATCCTCTGGTGGTCGCCAGACCCGCGTACGGTGATTTTCCCCGACGAGCTGCATGTTTCCCGCAGCCTGGGCAAATTATTGCGCCAGCAGCGCTATACCGTGACCTTCGACCAGGATTTCGCCGCCGTCATCCATGCCTGCGCCGCGCCCCGTGCCTACGCCGATGGCACCTGGATCACCGAAGGTATCCAGAAGGCTTATCTGGAGCTGCACCAACGCGGCTATGCGCATTCCGTCGAGGTCTGGGACCAGGGCGAACTGGTAGGTGGCCTTTATGGCCTGGCGATGGGCCAGTTGTTTTTTGGCGAGTCTATGTTCAGCCGCGCCGACAACGCCTCCAAATTCGGCTTCGCCACGCTGACCCGGCAACTGCAAGCCTGGGGATTTGTACTGATCGATTGCCAGATGCCCAACGATCACCTGCACAGCCTGGGCGCCCGCGGCATACCCCGCAGCGTCTTCGCTGACGTCCTGCATAAACATCTGGACCAACCCAACGCTGGGCCGTGGGTTTCCTAGGCGACTTTCGCGCACGTGGCTTACACTTATTTCAAAGCTTATCCCGAGGGTTGATCATGACCGAGCTGGCGCGCTTGAAGTTCTATGCCACTCAAGCCCACTCATGCAGCTATCTGCCCGACGAGCAGGCCACCACGCTGTTCCTCGATCCCAGCCAGCCCATGGACGTGCATGTGTATGCCGACCTGTCCGAGATGGGCTTCCGGCGCAGCGGCGATCACCTGTATCGCCCCCATTGCCAGAACTGCAACGCGTGCGTGCCTGCGCGTATCCCGGTTGCGCAGTTTTCGCCCGACCGTAATCAGAAACGCATTCTCAAGCGCAACGCTGACCTGACAGTACACGCCACCAAACCCCAATACAGCGAAGAATATTTCGATCTCTACCAACGCTATATCGAGCAGCGTCATGCCGACGGCGATATGTATCCGCCCAGCCGCGACCAGTTTTCCACATTCCTGGTGCGTGACTTGCCTTTTTCGCGCTTCTACGAGTTCCGCCTCGACGGCCGCCTGCTGGCCGTAGCGGTGACCGACCTACTGCCCAACGGCCTCTCAGCGGTGTACACCTTCTATGAACCGACCGAAGAACGCCGCAGCCTCGGGCGCTTCGCCATCCTCTGGCAAATAGGCGAAGCGCTGCGCCTGGAGCTGGAAGCGGTGTACCTCGGATACTGGATCAAGAACTGCAAAAAGATGAACTACAAGACCCAATATAGGCCCATTGAGCTGCTGATTAATCAAAGATGGGTCACGCTTAACTAGAACCCCTTGGCTTGAACACCCTTTTTCGGGCACAATGCACGCCGCTTTTGCCTGGCGCAGTTGCACCGGGCCATTCACTGGATACCGAGGGCTTTACTGCATGTCGAAAGAAGACAGCTTCGAAATGGAAGGCACTGTCGTCGACACCCTGCCCAACACCATGTTTCGTGTGGAGTTGGAAAATGGGCACGTCGTAACCGCGCATATCTCCGGCAAGATGCGCAAGAACTACATTCGTATTCTTACCGGTGACAAAGTGCGCGTCGAGCTGACGCCCTATGACTTGAGCAAAGGGCGCATCACTTACCGCGCTCGCTAAGCAAGTCAATACAAAACGCCCGGTTATGCCGGGCGTTTTTGTGTGCGCAGGATTTAACAGTCGCCACTTGACCCTGTGGGAGCTGGCTTGCCTGCGATAGCGGTGGGCCAGTTAACGATGTGCGACTGAAGGACCGTCATCGCAGGCAAGCCAGCTCCCACAGTTGACCGTCATTGTCTCGTAATCGTATTTCAGGCAGCAAAAAGGCGCCTTTCGGCGCCTTTTGCAATGTTGCAGCTAACGATCAGGCCATTTCAGCCGTGGTCTCGAACTCGAAGGTCAGCTCGCCGTCCTTCAGGTCGATGTGTACCACCCCACCATGGTCGGAGAGTTCGCCGAACAGGATCTCTTCGGCCAGTGGCCGCTTGATCTTGTCCTGGATCAGACGCGCCATTGGGCGTGCGCCCATTGCCGCATCGTAGCCGCCCTCTGCGATCCAACTGCGGGCCGCTTCCGTCACATCCAGCTGCACGCGCTTGTCTTCCAACTGCGCTTGAAGCTCGGTGAGGAACTTGTCCACCACGCTTTTGATGACCTCATGGCTGAGGCGACCAAACTGAATAATGGTGTCCAGGCGGTTGCGGAACTCCGGCGTGAAGCTCTTCTTGATGACTTCCATGGCATCGGAGGAGTGATCCTGATGCGTAAAGCCGATCGAAGCCCGCGCCGCGGTTTCGGCACCGGCGTTGGTGGTCATGATCACGATCACGTTGCGGAAGTCTGCCTTGCGCCCGTTGTTATCGGTCAGGGTCCCGTGGTCCATGACCTGCAATAGCAGGTTGAAGACTTCCGGGTGAGCCTTTTCGATTTCATCGAGCAGCAATACGCAATGTGGCTGCTTGGTGATCGCCTCGGTCAACAGGCCGCCCTGGTCGAAGCCGACATAGCCCGGAGGCGCACCGATCAAGCGCGACACAGTGTGGCGCTCCATGTACTCGGACATGTCGAAACGGACCAGTTCGATGCCCATGGCCTTGGCCAGCTGGCGAGCCGCCTCGGTCTTGCCGACGCCGGTCGGGCCTGCGAACAGGAACGAACCGACTGGCTTGTCCGGCGACTTGAGGCCAGCACGCGACAACTTGATCGCCGTGGACAGCGAGTCGATGGCCGCATCCTGGCCAAACACAGTGAGCTTGAGGTCGCGCTCCAGGTTACGCAGCAACTCCTTGTCGGAGCTGGTGACGTGTTTTGGCGGAATCCGCGCTATCTTGGCCACGATGTCCTCGACTTGAGGCACGTCGATGCGCTTCACGCGCTTCTCGACCGGCTGCAGGCGCTGGTAGGCACCCGCTTCGTCGATCACATCGATGGCCTTGTCAGGCATATGCCGGTCATTGATGTAGCGCGACGCCAGCTCAGCCGCCGCACGCAAGGCCTCATCGGTGTATTCGATGCCATGGTGCGCTTCAAAACGCCCCTTGAGCCCGCGCAGGATACCGATGGTGTCTTCAACCGACGGCTCGGACACGTCGACTTTCTGGAAGCGACGCGCCAGGGCACGGTCTTTTTCGAAGATGCCGCGGAATTCCTGGAACGTGGTCGAACCAATACAACGGATATCACCCGAGGACAGCAGTGGCTTGAGCAGGTTGGAAGCGTCCATCACCCCACCGGAGGCTGCACCGGCGCCAATGATGGTATGGATCTCGTCGATGAACAGGATGGCCTGTGGACGCTTTTTCAACTCACCGAGCAACGCCTTGAAGCGTTTCTCGAAATCGCCACGGTACTTGGTCCCGGCGAGCAACGCGCCCAGGTCAAGGGAATAGACGACACTGCTGGCCAGCAGGTCTGGCACCTGGTTGTCGACAATGCGCTTGGCCAGGCCTTCGGCAATCGCGGTCTTACCCACGCCCGCCTCGCCCACCAGCAACGGGTTGTTCTTGCGACGACGCGCAAGGATCTGCGCTACACGCTCAACCTCATGCTCACGCCCCACCAGCGGATCGATCCGCCCCTGGCGCGCCATTTCATTGAGGTTGCTGGCATAGGCATCCAGCGGATTGCTCGAAGAAGAAGACTCACCGCCCTCCTCGTCCTGCATATCCTGCTCACCCTCGGAATGATCGCCGTGCCCAGGCACTTTAGAGATACCGTGGGCGATGTAATTGACTACATCAATACGGGCAACGCTCTGCTGCTTGAGCAGGAACACGGCCTGGCTTTCCTGTTCGCTGAAAATTGCCACAAGCACGTTCGCGCCCGTGACTTCACGCTTACCGGAGCTCTGTACGTGGAACACAGCACGCTGCAATACCCGCTGGAACCCCAGGGTTGGCTGGGTTTCGCGGTCCTCGTCATGCACGGGGATCAGTGGCGTGGTGGAGTCGATAAACTCCTGCAGGTCATGCTTGAGCTTGTCGAGGTTGGCGCCGCACGCACGTAGAACGGTGGCGGCAGCTTCGTTATCCAAAAGTGCCAACAGCAGGTGTTCGACGGTCATGAATTCATGACGCTTCGAACGAGCCTCCTTGAAGGCAAGATTGAGGGTGACTTCGAGCTCGCGGTTTAACATAGCTTCACCTCATACCCAAGTGGTCGGCGTTAACCGTCCTTCTCGATTTCACAGAGTAGCGGATGCTGGCTTTCCCTGGCGTACTGGTTGACCTGCATGGCCTTTGTCTCGGCGATGTCGCGGGTAAACACTCCACATACTGCCCGTCCTTCTGTGTGAACGGCCAGCATTACCTTGGTCGCCAACTCGCGGTTCAGGTTAAAAAACACCTCGAGCACTTCGACGACGAAATCCATCGGTGTGTAGTCATCATTGAACAAAACCACCTTGTACATCGGCGGCGCCTGTAAAGCAGGCTTGGCCTCCTGGACAGCAATGCCTGCAGAACCGTCGTCGTCATGTTCCTGATCCGGGCGATCCTGATTGAATGTTAGTCGAATCTGGCTGTTTGCATGCATGGGAAAGAAAGGTTCGTCAGTGGTTCAATTACAGTGGTGGGGGCGGCCTGTCAGAATTTCAACTCTGACCCTTGGGTCACCTTGACTATCGGCGAAACGGTGTTACAACAAATAGAGCCCACAGTGGGTAAAAAAGGTCCGCGCAGTCAACCTTATTTATTCGGGTTAGGACGGATAGACAGGATGATACTCCAGTGATGGAGTCTGGTGCAGAGGGATAAGGGAATGGCTAGTGGTAAGGTCAAGTGGTTCAACAATGCCAAGGGTTACGGCTTCATTAATGAAGACGGCAAGCAAGAAGACCTTTTTGCGCATTTCTCAGCGATCCAGGCGGATGGGTACAAAACGCTGAAGGCGGGTCAACCGGTATCCTTTGACATTACCCAGGGCCCAAAGGGCTTGCACGCGGTGAATATCAAAGGCATCACCACCACGCCTGCTGTAGAAAACGGCGCGGCGCACGGTCACAAATCAAGACAAGAAAAGCAAGCAGGCCTGACCAGCTTCTGAACAAAGCACTGAAAGCAAACCGGCCGCCCCGAATCATCAGGGCGGCCGGTTTTATCTACCTGTTTACATATGCTTGATCAACGCGTCACCAAAGCCCGACGACGACACCAACGTAGCGCCATCCATCAGACGCTCGAAGTCATAGGTCACGGTCTTGGCCGAAATCGCGCCATTGGTGCCCTTGATGATCAGATCCGCCGCCTCGACCCAACCCATATGCCGCAGCATCATTTCTGCCGACAGGATCAATGAACCAGGGTTGACCTGATCCTTGCCCGCATATTTAGGCGCAGTGCCGTGGGTGGCTTCAAACATTGCCACGGTGTCCGACAGGTTGGCTCCCGGCGCAATACCAATACCGCCCACTTCCGCCGCCAGGGCGTCGGACAGGTAATCGCCATTGAGATTGAGGGTCGCGATCACGTCATATTCGGCCGGGCGCAGCAGGATCTGCTGGAGCATGGCGTCGGCAATAGCATCTTTGACCACTACATTCTTGCCGGTCTTGGGGTTCTTGAACTGCATCCACGGCCCGCCATCGAGCAAGGTCGCACCGAACTCTTCAGCCGCCACCTCATAGGCCCACTCCTTGAAGGCACCCTCGGTGAACTTCATGATGTTGCCTTTGTGCACGATGGTCAGCGAGTCGCGGTCGTTATCTACCACATACTGCAAGGCCTTGCGCGCCAGGCGCTTGGTACCCTCTTTGGAGACCGGCTTGACGCCAATCCCGCAATCCTGGTCGAAACGGATCTTGGTAACGCCCATTTCTTCCTTGAGGAACTTGATCACCTTGATCGCTTCCGGCGAACCGGCCTTCCACTCGATGCCCGCGTAAATATCCTCGGAGTTCTCACGGAAGATGGTCATGTCCACGTCGCCTGGCTTTTTCACCGGGCTGGGCACGCCTTCGAACCAGCGCACCGGGCGCAGGCACACATACAGGTCGAGCTGCTGGCGCAGCGCCACGTTCAGCGAACGGATACCGCCACCGACCGGCGTTGTCAGCGGGCCCTTGATGGACACCACGTAATCCTTGACCGCATCCAGGGTTTCCTGGGGCAGCCAGGTGTCCTGGTCGTAGACTTGAGTGGCCTTTTCACCAGCGTACACCTCCATCCAGGAGATTTTGCGCTTGCCGCCGTAAGCCTTTTCAACAGCGGCATCGACCACCTTGATCATCACCGGGCTGATGTCGACGCCAATACCGTCTCCTTCGATGTAGGGGATGATCGGTTGGTCAGGAACATTGAGAGAATGGTCTGCATTGACGGTGATTTTGTCGCCGACTGCCGGAACCTGAATCTTCTTGTATCCCATGCTGAACTCCATCTATGGATTGAACATCTGGCTGCGTTCGAGCCTACTCCAGATAAATGGCGACTGAAACCTCACGCCATGCTCATTTGCATCGAAAACAGCACATTTGGTGGCCTACAAGCCTGAAAGCAAAGGGAAAAGCGCCAATCTTGAGCACATCTCACCACCCCACGCACCTGCGACCTTTAGACCAATGGACGAGCCCCCTTTTGTATGAAGGCTCAGCGTAAGCATAGCGACCTATGTATAATGCCGCCGCTGACCAAAGAGTCACGACGGCGGACCGCTCTAGAACGTAGCCTTTCGCCAGAAAGCCGGACTATTACCATAGCCCACCCGCTTGACGCTCGACTGATGCAAACCAACATCACCGCGAAGAAACTTCGACATTTCGCTCATGGATGACTTTGAACGAACGCGCTCTACCCGGCGCATCTCGAGTTTCTGCGCACGCTTTCAGCAAAGAAGAGAGTTAATCCGAATATGCCCACCCGCTCGAAGATCATCTACACCTTCACCGACGAAGCCCCAGCCCTCGCCACCTATTCACTGCTGCCTATCGTAGAGGCCTTCACCGCTTCCGCTGATATTGCCGTGGAAACCCGCGACATTTCCCTCGCCGGGCGCATCCTCGCAAGCTTCCCCGAGCAACTGGGCACCAAGGCCATCCCGGACCACCTCGCCGAACTGGGCGACCTGGCCGTTACGCCTGAAGCCAATATCATCAAGCTTCCCAACATCAGCGCCTCGACCCCGCAGCTGCAAGCCGCGATCAAGGAACTGCAGGCCCAGGGCTACGCCCTGCCGGACTACCCTGAAACCGTAACCACCGACGCGGAAAAAGAAACCCGTGCACGTTACGACAAGGTCAAGGGCAGCGCCGTGAACCCGGTACTGCGCGAAGGCAACTCCGACCGTCGCGCACCGCTGTCGGTCAAGAACTATGCACGCAAGCACCCGCACAAGATGGGCGCCTGGGCTGCCGACTCCAAGTCGCACATTGCCCACATGAACAACGGCGACTTCTACGGCAGCGAAAAAGCCGTGCAGATCGAAACCGCTGACGCGGTCAAAATTGCGCTGGTCGCAAAGGACGGCACCACCACCGTCCTGAAGGAAAAGACCAGCGTTCAGGCCGGCGAAATCATCGACACCGCCGTGCTGAGCAAGAAAGCCCTGCGCAGCTTCATCGCCGCTGAAATCGAAGACGCCAAGAAGCAAGGCGTGCTGTTGTCGGTTCACTTGAAAGCCACCATGATGAAGGTCTCCGACCCGATCATGTTCGGCCAGATCGTTGCCGAGTTCTATAAAGACGCCCTGGCCAAGCACGCGACCGTGCTGGAACAGATCGGCTTCAACCTGAACAACGGCATCGGCGACTTGTACGCTCGCATCAAGGCCCTGCCGGCCGACCAGCAAGCGCAGATCGAAGCCGACATCCAGGCGGTCTACGCCGTTCGCCCTGCCCTGGCGATGGTCAACTCCGACAAAGGCATCACCAACCTGCACGTGCCAAGCGACGTCATCGTCGACGCCTCGATGCCAGCGATGATCCGTGACTCCGGCAAGATGTGGGGCACCGACGGCCAGTTGCACGACACCAAGGCTGTGATCCCGGATCGCTGCTACGCCACCATCTACCAGGCGGTCATCGAAGACTGCAAGGCCAATGGCGCCTTCGACCCAACCACCATGGGCAGCGTGCCAAACGTTGGCCTGATGGCTAAGAAAGCCGAAGAGTACGGCTCCCACGACAAGACCTTCCAGATCAAGGCTGACGGCGTTGTCCGCGTCACCGACAGCCAGGGCAACCTGCTGATGGAACAGAACGTCGAAGCTGGCGACATCTTCCGCATGTGCCAGACCAAAGACGCTCCGATCCAGGACTGGGTCAAGCTCGCCGTCAACCGTGCCCGCGCCAGCAACACCCCGGCCATCTTCTGGCTGGACCCCCAGCGCGCCCACGATGGCGTAGTGGTCGAGAAAGTTCAGGCTTACCTGAAAGACCACAACACCGAAGGCCTGGACATCCGCATCATGGCCCCGGTCGATGCGATGAAGTTCACCCTGGAGCGCACCCGCAAGGGCCTGGACACCATCTCGGTGACCGGCAACGTACTGCGCGACTACCTGACCGACCTGTTCCCGATCATGGAACTGGGCACCAGCGCCAAGATGCTGTCGATCGTGCCGCTGATGAATGGCGGTGGCCTGTTCGAAACCGGCGCTGGCGGTTCGGCTCCCAAGCACGTGCAGCAACTGCTGGAAGAAAACTTCCTGCGCTGGGATTCCCTGGGCGAGTTCCTGGCCCTGGCCGCGTCCCTTGAGCATTTGGGTGTGACGTACAACAACCCGAAAGCCCTGGTACTGTCCAAGACCCTGGACCAGGCTACCGGCCAGTTCCTGGACAACAACAAGTCGCCATCGCGCAAAGTCGGCAACATCGACAACCGCGGCAGCCACTTCTACCTGGCGCTGTACTGGGCACAAGCCCTGGCCGCCCAGACAGAAGACACTGCACTGCAAGCGCAGTTTGGCGAACTGGCCAAAACCCTGGCCGAGAACGAAGCAACCATCGTTGCCGAACTCAACGCCGTACAGGGCAAGCCAGTGGACATCGGCGGCTACTACGCGCCGAACCCAGAGCTGACCAGCAAGGCCATGCGCCCGAGCAGCACGCTCAATGCGGCGATTGCCAAGTTGAAGTAAGGTTGTAAGGATGCAAAGAAGCCCCGGCCAAGTGCCGGGGTTTCTGCTTGTAGGGACTTCATTGAAGAAACCCAATCCAATGTGGGAGCTGGCTTGCCTGCGATTGCAGTCTGTCAGTTCATACAGGCGTAGCTGACCCACCGCCATCGCAGGCAAGCCAGCTCCCACATTGAGCATGCCACCTTCCAGATACCGAGGTTTGCAATGACCTGGCTCCCCCACATCACCGTCGCCACCATCGTCGAAGACAACGGCAAGTTCCTGATGGTCGAAGAGCTCAAGGGTGGCCGCGCCGTGCTCAATCAGCCGGCAGGCCACCTCGACCCGGATGAAACCCTGACCGAAGCCGCCGTGCGCGAAACCCTGGAAGAAACCGGCTGGGACGTGGAAGCCACCGGCATCGTCGGCATCTACCTGTATACCGCCCCGAGCAATGGCGTGACCTACCAACGGGTCTGTTTTATCGCCAAGGCACTGAAACACCACCCGGACTATCAACTCGACGAAGGCATCCTGCGCGCCCGCTGGCTGACCCGTGACGAGCTGATGGCCCTGCGCGAGGACTGGCGCAGCGAGCTGATTATCCGCTGCATCGATGATTATCTGGCCGGCCAACGCCACAGTCTCGAATTGATCCGCCCTTCTCTTTAGCCTTGCGGGCCCAGGCCTGCTAGAATCGCGTCCTTTTTCAAGACACCCGTTGAAACCCTATGCGTGATCCAGCCCCTTCTGACACACAAAAGAAGCGCGTCATCGTCGGCATGTCCGGCGGCGTGGACTCTTCCGTTTCCGCCGTTCTGCTCATGGAGCAGGGTTATGAGGTGGAAGGCCTGTTCATGAAGAACTGGGAAGAAGACGATGGAACCGAATACTGCACCGCCATGGACGACCTCGCGGACGCCCAGGCCGTGTGCGACAAGATCGGCATCAAGCTGCACACCGCCAACTTCGCCGCCGAGTACTGGGACAACGTGTTCGAGCACTTCCTGGCCGAATACAAGGCCGGCCGCACGCCGAACCCGGACATCCTGTGTAACCGCGAAATCAAGTTCAAGGCCTTCCTCGACTACGCCATGATGCTCGGCGCCGACCTGATAGCTACCGGCCACTACGTGCGCCGTCGCGATATCGATGGCCGCACCGAATTGCTCAAGGGTCTGGACCCGAACAAGGACCAGAGCTACTTCCTGCACGCCGTGGGCGGTGAACAGATCGCCAAGACTCTGTTCCCGGTCGGCGAGCTGGAAAAACCCGAAGTGCGCAAGATTGCCGAGAAGCACGGCCTGGCCACCGCCAAGAAGAAAGACTCCACCGGTATCTGCTTTATCGGCGAGCGACGCTTCAGCGATTTCCTCAAGCAATACCTGCCGGCGCAACCGGGCGAGATCAAGACCACCGAGGGTGAAGTGATCGGCCGCCACCACGGCCTGATGTACCACACCATCGGCCAGCGCCAGGGCCTGGGCATCGGCGGCTTGAAAGACGCAGGTGTTGAGCCGTGGTACGTGCTGGTCAAAGACTTGGAAAACAACGTGCTGGTGGTCGGCCAGGGCAACGAGCACCCGCTGCTGTTCTCCGGCGCCCTGCTCGCTTCCGAGATTTATTGGGTCAACCCTATCGACCTGAGCACCCCGCGCCGCCTGACCGCCAAAGTGCGTTATCGCCAGAGCGACCAGCCCTGCACCCTGGAAAAGACCGCCACCGGCTACCGTGCCACCTTCGATGACCCGCAACGCGCGGTCACCCCTGGCCAGTCCGTGGTGTTTTATGACGGCGAGATCTGCCTGGGCGGCGGCGTGATTGAAGTCGCGCAAGCCTGGAGCAACCCGGCATGAGCCCGACCCAGGAGCAGTTGACAGCCCTTGGCGGTGTCTTTCTCGCTGCGGTACTGGTGGACAAGATCGCCAAGACCGGCCAGGTCACTGAAGCCGGCCTGACCTGCATGCTCGGCAGCCTGCTGATCCGCGACCCCAAGGACACCCTTGAGGTTTACGGCGGCGACGACCTGGCCCTGCGTGAAGGCTATCGCGCCCTGATCGGCGCCCTGGAGCGCGACCCCAGTACTTTGCAGCGCGAGCCGCTACGTTATGCCCTGTCGATGCTCGGCCTTGAGCGCCAGTTGGCCAAGCGCGACGACCTGCTGGACACCATCGGCAAGCGCCTGCCGCAGATCCAGTCCCAGGTAGAACACTTCGGCCCGGCCCACGAAAACGTGATCGCCGCCTGTGGTGCGCTGTACCAGGACACCTTGAGCACCCTGCGCCAGCGCATCCAGGTGCATGGCGACATGCGTAACCTGCAGCAACCCAACAACGCGTCGAAAATCCGCGCCCTGCTCCTGGCCGGTATTCGTTCGGCACGCTTGTGGCGCCAACTGGGCGGTCATCGCTGGCAGTTGGTGATCAGCCGACGCAAATTGCTCAAAGAGCTTTACCCGTTGATGCGCAACGAATAAGTCGCACCAGCAGGCTGTTTTCAAGCCATTACGCGTAATACGCCGGTCAGTTGGCGACGGACCGGCGGATTTTTTCATGTATGATACGCGCCCCATTTCGTTGCCCGACTGTCCGAGAACACCCCATGCAGCTCTCTTCGCTCACTGCGGTTTCCCCTGTTGACGGCCGCTACGCCGGCAAAACCCAGGCCCTGCGCCCTATTTTCAGCGAGTACGGCCTGATCCGTGCCCGTGTCCTGGTTGAAGTGCGCTGGCTCCAGCGCCTGGCCGCTCACCCCGCCATCAGCGAAGTGCCGGCGTTTTCCGCCGAGGCCAACGCTGTATTGAACACCCTGGCGGAAAACTTCTCCCTGGAGCACGCCGAGCGTGTGAAAGAGATCGAGCGCACCACCAACCACGACGTCAAAGCCATCGAATACCTGCTCAAAGAGCAAGCGGCCCAACTGCCGGAACTGGCCCAGGTCAGCGAGTTCATCCACTTTGCCTGCACCAGCGAGGACATCAACAACCTGTCCCACGCCCTGATGCTGCGCGAAGGCCGTGATGACGTGATGCTGCCGCTGATGCGCCAGACCGCCGAAGCCATCCGCGAGCTGGCGATCCGTTTCGCTGCCGTGCCAATGCTGTCGCGCACCCACGGCCAGCCGGCCTCGCCGACCACCCTGGGCAAAGAACTGGCCAACGTGGTGTACCGCCTGGAGCGCCAGATCGCCCAAGTCGCCGCCGTGCCATTGCTGGGCAAGATCAACGGCGCTGTAGGCAACTACAACGCCCACCTGTCGGCCTACCCTGAGATCGACTGGGAAGCCAACGCCCGCGCCTTCATCGAAGACGAATTGGGCCTGGGCTTCAACCCCTACACCACGCAGATCGAACCCCACGACTACATCGCCGAGCTGTTCGACGCGATTGCACGCTTCAACACCATCCTGATCGATTTCGATCGCGATATCTGGGGCTACATCTCCCTGGGCTACTTCAAGCAGCGCACTATTGCAGGCGAAATCGGTTCGTCGACCATGCCGCACAAGGTCAACCCGATCGACTTCGAAAACTCCGAAGGCAACCTGGGTATCGCCAACGCCCTGTTCCAGCACCTGGCCAGCAAGTTGCCGATCTCCCGCTGGCAGCGCGACCTGACCGACTCCACCGTACTGCGCAACCTCGGCGTCGGCTTTGCCCACAGCGTGATCGCATACGAAGCCAGCCTCAAAGGCATCAGCAAGCTGGAGCTCAACGAGCAGAAAATTGCCGCTGACCTGGACGCGTGCTGGGAAGTATTGGCCGAGCCGATCCAGACCGTAATGCGCCGCTACAACATCGAAAACCCCTACGAGAAGCTGAAAGAATTGACGCGCGGCAAGGGCATCAGCCCCGAGGCGCTGCAAACTTTCATCGACGGCCTGGACATGCCAGCCGCAGCCAAGGCCGAGCTGAAACTGCTCACCCCGGCCAACTACATCGGCAACGCTGTAGAACAAGCCAAGCGCATCTGATCCAAGCAAGCTCCTTTGAGACGCCCGGCCGCGCCGGGCGTTTTTATTCCTGTCTTAAAAGTGCTTTTTTTCAATAGGTTACACATGAATCCTGATATCCCTCTTCAACTTCTGGGCGGCATCACGGCACGGGAATTCCTGCGCGACTACTGGCAGAAAAAACCGCTGCTGATCCGCCAGGCCATCCCTGACTTCGAAAGCCCGATCGACGCCGACGAACTGGCAGGCCTGGCCCTGGAAGAAGAAGTCGAGTCGCGCCTGGTGATCGAACACGGCGAGCGCCCGTGGGAACTGCGTCGCGGCCCGTTCGCCGAAGACGCTTTCAGCACCCTGCCCGAGCGCGAGTGGACCCTGCTGGTGCAGGCAGTCGACCAGTTCGTGCCGGAGGTGGCTGAGCTGCTGGAGCACTTCCGCTTCCTGCCGAGCTGGCGTATCGATGATGTGATGATCAGCTTCGCCGCGCCGGGTGGCAGCGTCGGTCCGCATTTCGATAACTACGATGTGTTCCTGCTGCAAGCCCAGGGCAAGCGCAACTGGAAGATCGGCCAGATGTGCAATTCCGAAAGCCCGTTGCTGCAACACGCCGACCTGCGCATCCTCGCCGAATTCGAAGAAAGCGCCGAATGGGTGCTCGAACCGGGCGACATGCTCTACCTGCCGCCGCGCCTGGCCCATTTCGGTATTGCCGAAGACGACTGCATGACCTATTCCGTAGGTTTCCGTGCACCGAGCGCCGCTGAAGTGCTGACCCACTTCACCGACTTCCTCAGCCAGTACCTGACCGACGAAGAGCGCTACACCGACGCCGACGCCCAGCCGGTCAGCGACCCACACCAGATCCAGGGCGACGCACTGGACCGCCTCAAGGGCCTGCTCGCCGAGCACATGAGCGATGAGCGCATGCTGCTGACCTGGTTCGGCCAGTTCATGACCGAGCCACGCTACCCGGAACTGGTGGCCGGTGAAGAGTTGGGCGAAGAAGACTTCATCAACAGCCTGCAAGACGGCGCGATCCTGGTGCGCAACCCGAGCGCACGCCTGGCCTGGTCCGAAGTGGATGACGACGTACTGCTGTTCGCCAGCGGCCAGAGCCGTTACCTGCCGGGCAAACTGCGTGAACTGTTGAAGCTGGTGTGCTCGGCCGATGCACTGCACAGCGAAAACCTGGGCGAGTGGCTGGCCGACGAAGACGGTCGCGACCTACTGTGCGAACTGGTCAAGCAAGGCAGCCTGGGGTTCGCGGATGAATAAAATTCACGTAAGTGTCGCGGACTGGCGAAAGGATATCGACGAGATTCGGCGCATTCGTGAAGCGGTATTCATCGCTGAACAATCGGTCCCGCCTGAATTGGAGTGGGACGCGGACGATGCCGGCGCCATGCATTTTCTTGCATACGAAGGCGACTTCCCGATTGGCACCGCTCGATTGCTGCCCAGCGGCGAGATCGGTCGGGTATCGGTGCTCAAGGACTGGCGCGGACTGAAAGTCGGCGACAAGCTGATGGAGGCAGTAATTGGCGAGGCCGTGAAACGCGGCCAGACCAGGCAATTCCTGAGTGCGCAGGTGTATGCGGCACCGTTCTATGAGCGACTGGGTTTCAAGATCGTCAGCGATGAGTTTCTTGAGGTCGGGATTCCGCATGTGGATATGGTGCGCGAGGGCTGATTCAAGCCCGCATCGCCTTTATCGCAGGCAAGCCAGCTCCCACAGCTGACCGAGCACATCCCTGGAATACGCTCAAGTGTGGGAGCTGGCTTGCCTGCGATAGCTATTTCAGCAACACCACAAAATGCCCTGCCTGCCAGGGCATTTTGCCGTCTACGATTCAACTTGCGACCCACCAGGCCGACAAACTGGCACTATCAAGCAAATGACTCGCAGAGATAACGGACATGTCCCTACGCACCCTGCTCACCGCCCTCGTGATGACCGTCAGCGCTTGCGCCATGGCCGCCACTGAAGTCGTCAACCTGAACAACCGCACCAGCGCCGACCTGCTGCCCGTGGCGCAGAACTTCATTGGCAAGGACGGCACCGTCAGCGCCTACGGCAACCAGCTTATCGTTAACGCTGAGCCCGCCAGGATCGAGGGCTTGCGCGCACTGCTCGGCCAATTGGATACACCGGCCAAACGCCTGCTGATCACCGTCGATACCAACGAGAACAACCAACAGAACAGCGGTGACAGCCAGACCCGCATCATCAGCTACGGCACTGCCAGCCGCGACGGTGGCGTGCAGCAGATCCAGGCCAGCGAAGGCGTGCCCGCGCTGATCCAGGTCGGCCAGAGTGTACCGCTGACCACCACGCAACAGGATAGCTATGGCCGCCTGCAAAACCAGACCCAGTATCGCAACGTCACCCAGGGTTTTTACGTGACCGCCAGCGTCACCGGCGAGACCGTCCACTTGGCCATCAGTACCAACCGTGACCGCATGAGCCAGGAACGTCCCGATGTAGTGAACGTGCAAAGCACCGACACAACCGTCAGCGGCCGCCTGGGCGAATGGATCCCCCTGGCCGGCATCAATCGTGAAACCCAGGCGGACAAATCCTCTACAACCCGCAGCTACTCTACTCAGGGCCGCGATGACCTGACTTTGCGGGTCAAGGTCGACACCCTGAACTGAGGCACCAAAAACTGACTGGCAAGTCGCATTAGACTAAAGATGTAGTGCCTTAAAAAAAGCACTACAAAACATTTGACGAGCCAAAAAAGCATGGGCATGATGGCCTCGCTCCCGCTAATCAGGGGCCCTGGCAAGGGCCTTCGGATCGCCGCTCTAAGCTACCCACCTGAGCCGATTCGTGTCTGTACCGCCCACAAGGTGTGTTTGACGTTGGTTGCGACTGGAACGAAGTTGTCCCGAGGGACGGAAGCCAACCAGGTAACCCGGCTACACACTGATGGATCGTACAAAGGCCCACGACGCCCGAAGACCGTTCGCAGTTTGCCCTTACCTGCTCAACTCCCCCTTGAGCCCCATCGTTCATACCGTCGCCTACCTCCGTCAGATTTGACTTGAACACCAAAGCTTCTGGTCAGCGAGCAACCCTACCCAGGCAACGAATGCCGGGCTGGCAAACGGATACTTCAAACAAGACGCGACGAGGTTTTTCCCCATGGCACTGACACGCGAACAGCAAATTGCAGCCCTTGAAAAAGACTGGGCTGAAAACCCACGCTGGAAAGGCGTGACCCGCGCTTATTCCGCTGCTGACGTCGTCCGCCTGCGTGGCTCGGTCCAACCTGAGCACACCTTTGCAAAACTCGGCGCCGAGAAGCTGTGGAACCTGGTCACTCAGGGTGCCAAGCCTTCTTTCCGTCCCGACAAAGATTTCGTCAACTGCATGGGCGCCCTCACTGGCGGCCAGGCAGTCCAGCAGGTAAAAGCCGGTATCCAGGCGATCTACCTGTCCGGTTGGCAAGTGGCAGCGGACAACAACTCCGCTGAATCCATGTACCCCGACCAATCGCTGTATCCGGTGGACTCGGTGCCAACCGTGGTCAAGCGCATCAACAACTCGTTCCGTCGTGCCGACCAGATCCAGTGGAAAGCCGGCAAGAACCCAGGCGATGAAGGCTACATCGACTACTTCGCGCCAATCGTGGCTGATGCCGAGGCCGGTTTCGGCGGCGTACTCAACGCCTACGAGCTGATGAAGAGCATGATCGAAGCAGGCGCTGCCGGCGTGCACTTCGAAGACCAGCTTGCGTCAGTGAAGAAATGCGGCCACATGGGCGGCAAGGTACTGGTACCGACCCAGGAAGCCGTGCAGAAGCTGACCGCTGCCCGCCTGGCCGCTGACGTTGCCGGCACACCGACCATCATCCTGGCCCGTACCGACGCCAACGCGGCAGACTTGCTGACCTCGGACTGCGACCCGTACGACCAACCATTCGTTACCGGCGAGCGTACCCAGGAAGGCTTCTATAAAGTGCGCGCCGGCCTCGACCAGGCAATCGCCCGCGGCCTGGCCTACGCGCCGTACGCCGACCTGATCTGGTGCGAAACCGCCAAGCCGGACCTGGACGAAGCCCGTCGCTTCGCCGAAGCGATCAAGAAGGAATACCCGGACCAACTGCTGTCCTACAACTGCTCGCCTTCCTTCAACTGGAAGAAGAACCTGGACGACGCGACCATCGCCAAGTTCCAGCGCGAACTGTCGGCAATGGGCTACAAGCACCAGTTCATCACCCTGGCCGGCATTCACAACATGTGGCACAGCATGTTCAACCTGGCGCACGACTACGCCCGCAACGACATGACAGCCTACGTGAAGCTGCAGGAGCAGGAATTCGCTGACGCCGCCAAAGGCTACACCTTCGTGGCGCACCAGCAGGAAGTGGGCACCGGTTACTTCGACGACATGACCACCGTGATCCAGGGCGGCACCTCGTCCGTGACCGCGCTGACCGGTTCGACCGAAGAAGAGCAGTTCCACTAAGTACCGCGTACACGGCCACTGCGGCCCCACGGAAGACCTAACCGCAGTGCCGCGCAACAATCACGCCCCGACTGGTTCGGGGCGTTTTTTTTGCCTAGGAATCACCGAAAATCAATGGTGGGAGCTGGCTTGCCTGCGATGGCGGTGGGTCAGAGGCAGGTGTTTCAGCTGATCCGCCGCCATCGCAGGCAAGCCAGCTCCCACATTGACCGCGCCCTATCCATAGTTTTTTGCTAAAAACATTGATCCAGAGCGGTATCCGCGCACATCCGATCGGTTAAAAGAACCGTTGCGACAACTAAGCGACACTCAAGCAAGTAACGGTAACTTCCCGCGCCACATGAGAAACACTCGCTTACACCCCTCGCAAACAATATTCATTATCATTTGGCACCCGAAAATTTCGTTACAGCTTAAACAAAACATAATTGATGAAAAGCCCGCTAATGCCCACACCACAAGGGCTACAGCCCCAAGAAGGTGCACTATGTGCTTATTCCACCGAATAATTTCGCCCTGGGAATTTTACTTGCCCGGTGTTTAGCCATAAAATCACCGCGATTGATTGCAGTGCGACATATCGTCACTGCATCGTTACTTTTTCGAGCTCAGAGACCTTTGCTCTCTGTTAAGGATTTCCAGCATGACCGACGCGACAGGACTCATGGCCCACAACTGGGGCTTTGCCATTTTCCTTCTCGGTGTTGTAGGCCTTTGCGCCTTCATGCTCGGCGTGTCCAGCCTCCTTGGGTCAAAAGCCTGGGGCCGCAGCAAAAACGAACCGTTCGAATCCGGCATGCTGCCTACAGGTGGCGCCCGCTTGCGGCTCTCAGCCAAATTCTATCTGGTCGCGATGTTGTTCGTGATCTTCGATATCGAAGCCCTCTTTCTCTTTGCATGGTCTGTGTCCGTCCGCGAAAGCGGCTGGACCGGATTCGTCGAAGCTCTCGTTTTCATAGCAATTCTGTTGGCAGGTCTTGTCTACCTGTTCCGAGTGGGCGCCCTTGACTGGGCTCCGGAAGCTCGTCGCAAGCGGCAAGCGAAGCTGAAACAATGAGGCTTTGGCAATGCAATACAATCTCACCAGGATCGACCCGGATGCTCCTAACGAGCAGTACCCCATCGGCGAACGAGAAACCGTTTCCGACCCGTTAGAAGACCAAGTCCACAAAAACATCTACATGGGCAAGCTGGAAGACGTGCTGAGTGGCGCGGTCAACTGGGGGCGTAAAAACTCCCTGTGGCCGTACAACTTCGGCCTTTCGTGCTGCTACGTGGAAATGACCACCGCCTTCACGGCGCCCCACGACATCGCGCGCTTTGGCGCCGAAGTTATCCGGGCCTCGCCGCGCCAGGCGGATTTCATGGTTATCGCCGGTACCTGCTTTATCAAGATGGCGCCGATCATCCAGCGTCTCTATGAGCAAATGCTCGAGCCGAAATGGGTTATCTCCATGGGTTCGTGCGCCAACTCCGGTGGCATGTACGACATCTACTCGGTCGTTCAAGGGGTGGACAAGTTCCTGCCCGTGGACGTCTACGTGCCTGGCTGCCCGCCCCGTCCCGAAGCGTTCCTGCAAGGCTTGATGTTGTTGCAGGAATCGATTGGCAAGGAGCGTCGCCCACTGTCCTGGGTGGTCGGTGATCAAGGCGTTTATCGCGCCGAGATGCCGTCTCAAAAGGAACAGCGCCGCGAACAGCGAATCGCAGTCACCAACCTGCGCAGCCCCGACGAAGTCTGATCCAGCACCGCTTCTTTTATAGAACGAAAACCTGGCTTCATTCTTTACGTTGACCGAAAGCGATAAAAAACCATGACTACAGGCAGTGCTCTGTACATCCCGCCTTACAAGGCAGACGACCAGGATGTGGTTGTCGAACTCAATAACCGTTTTGGCCCTGACGCCTTCACCGCCCAGGCCACACGCACCGGTATGCCGGTGCTGTGGGTGGCGCGTGCCAGGCTCGTCGAAGTCCTGACCTTCCTGCGCAACCTGCCCAAGCCGTACGTCATGCTCTATGACCTGCATGGCGTGGACGAGCGTCTGCGCACCAAGCGCCAGGGCCTGCCGAGCGGTGCCGATTTCACCGTGTTCTACCACCTGATGTCGCTGGAACGTAACAGCGATGTGATGATCAAGGTCGCGCTGAGCGAGAGCGACCTGAGCATCCCGACCGTCACCGGTATCTGGCCGAACGCCAGCTGGTACGAGCGTGAAGTCTGGGACATGTTCGGTATCGACTTCCCGGGCCACCCGCACCTGACGCGCATCATGATGCCGCCGACCTGGGAAGGTCACCCGCTGCGCAAGGACTTCCCTGCCCGCGCCACCGAATTCGACCCGTTCAGCCTCAACCTGGCCAAGCAGCAGCTAGAAGAAGAGGCGGCGCGCTTCCGCCCCGAAGACTGGGGCATGAAGCGTTCCGGCACCAACGAGGACTACATGTTCCTCAACCTGGGCCCGAACCACCCTTCGGCTCACGGTGCCTTCCGTATCATCCTGCAACTGGACGGCGAAGAGATCGTCGACTGCGTCCCGGACATCGGCTACCACCACCGTGGCGCCGAGAAGATGGCCGAGCGCCAGTCCTGGCACAGCTTCATCCCGTACACCGACCGTATCGACTACCTCGGCGGCGTGATGAACAACCTGCCGTACGTGCTCTCGGTCGAGAAGCTGGCCGGTATCAAGGTACCGGACCGCGTCGACACCATCCGCATTATGATGGCCGAGTTCTTCCGCATCACCAGCCACCTGCTGTTCCTGGGTACCTATATCCAGGACGTCGGCGCCATGACGCCGGTGTTCTTCACCTTCACCGACCGTCAGCGTGCCTACAAGGTCATCGAAGCCATCACCGGTTTCCGTCTGCACCCGGCCTGGTACCGCATCGGCGGCGTGGCCCACGACCTGCCGAACGGCTGGGAGCGCCTGGTCAAGGAATTCATCGACTGGATGCCCAAGCGCCTGGACGAGTACCAAAAAGCCGCTCTGGACAACAGCATCCTCAAGGGCCGCACCATCGGCGTCGCGCAGTACAACACCAAAGAGGCCCTGGAATGGGGCGTCACCGGTGCTGGCCTGCGTTCCACCGGTTGCGACTTCGACCTGCGTAAAGCGCGCCCGTACTCCGGCTACGAGAACTTCGAGTTCGAAGTACCGCTGGCGGCCAATGGCGATGCCTACGACCGTTGCATCGTGCGCGTCGAAGAAATGCGCCAGAGCCTGAAGATCATCGAGCAGTGCATGCGCAACATGCCGGCCGGCCCGTACAAGGCGGATCACCCGCTGACCACGCCGCCGCCCAAAGAGCGCACGCTGCAGCACATCGAAACCCTGATCACGCACTTCCTGCAGGTTTCGTGGGGCCCGGTGATGCCGGCCAACGAATCCTTCCAGATGATCGAAGCGACCAAGGGTATCAACAGTTATTACCTGACGAGCGATGGCGGCACCATGAGCTACCGCACCCGGATTCGTACCCCAAGTTTTGCCCACTTGCAGCAGATCCCTTCGGTGATCAAAGGCGAGATGGTCGCGGACTTGATTGCGTACCTGGGTAGTATCGATTTCGTTATGGCCGACGTGGACCGCTAAGCATGAACAGCACGCTTATCCAGACAGACCGTTTCACCTTGAGTGAAACCGAGCGCTCGGCCATCGAGCACGAGCTGCATCACTACGAAGACCCGCGCGCGGCGTCTATCGAAGCCCTGAAGATCGTCCAGAAGGAACGTGGCTGGGTGCCAGACGGCGCCCTCTACGCCATCGGCGAGATCCTCGGCATCCCCGCCAGTGACGTTGAAGGCGTGGCGACGTTCTACAGCCAGATCTTCCGCCAGCCGGTTGGCCGCCACATCATTCGCGTGTGCGACAGCATGGTCTGCTACATCGGTGGCCATGAGTCGGTGGTCAGCGAGATCCAGAACAAGCTGGGCATCGGCCTCGGCCAGACCACCCCGGACGGCCGCTTCACGCTGCTGCCGGTGTGCTGCCTGGGCAACTGCGACAAGGCGCCGGCGTTGATGATCGACGACGACACATTCGGTGACGTGCAGCCCGCTGGCGTCACCCAATTGCTCGAGGGCTACCCATGACCCTGACTTCCTTCGGCCCGGCCAACCTGATCAAGCGTTCGGCCGAGACTCACCCGCTGACTTGGCGCCTGCGTGACGACGGCGAGCCGGTATGGCTTGACGAATACCAGGCCAAGAACGGTTACGCCGCAGCGCGCAAAGCCTTCGCCGACATGGCCCAGGACGATATCGTCCAGACCGTGAAAGACGCCGGCCTCAAGGGTCGCGGCGGTGCAGGCTTCCCCACCGGCGTGAAGTGGGGCCTGATGCCCAAAGACGAATCCATCAATATCCGCTACCTGCTGTGCAACGCGGATGAAATGGAGCCGAACACCTGGAAAGACCGCATGCTGATGGAGCAACTGCCCCATCTGCTGATCGAAGGCATGCTGATCAGCGCCCGTGCGTTGAAAACCTACCGTGGCTACATCTTCCTGCGTGGCGAGTACACCACCGCCGCCAAGCACCTCAACCGTGCCGTGGAAGAAGCCAAGGCCGCAGGCCTGCTGGGCAAGAACATCCTCGGTTCCGGTTTCGACTTCGAACTGTTCGTGCACACCGGGGCCGGGCGTTATATCTGCGGCGAAGAAACCGCACTGATCAACTCCCTCGAAGGCCGCCGCGCCAACCCACGCTCCAAGCCGCCCTTCCCCGCCGCCGTGGGCGTGTGGGGCAAGCCGACCTGCGTGAACAACGTCGAGACCCTGTGCAACGTGCCGGCGATCATCGCCGACGGCGTGGACTGGTACAAATCCCTGGCCCGCGAAGGCAGCGAAGACATGGGCACCAAGCTCATGGGTTTCTCCGGCAAGGTCAAGAACCCTGGCCTGTGGGAACTGCCGTTTGGCGTGACCGCGCGCGAGCTGTTCGAGGACTACGCCGGCGGCATGCGCGACGGCTACACCTTGAAAGCCTGGCAGCCAGGTGGCGCCGGCACCGGTTTCCTGCTCCCTGAGCATCTGGATGCACAAATGTATGCCGGCGGCATCGGCAAGGTGGGCACCCGCATGGGTACCGGCCTGGCGATGGCGGTGGACAACACGGTGAACATGGTCTCGTTGCTGCGCAACATGGAGCAGTTCTTCGCCCGCGAGTCCTGCGGTTTCTGCACCCCCTGCCGCGACGGTTTGCCGTGGAGCGTCAAGCTGCTGATGGCCCTGGAAAATGGCGAAGGCCGCGAGGGTGATATCGAAACCCTGCTGGGCCTGGTCGGTTTCCTCGGCCCAGGCAAGACTTTCTGTGCTCACGCACCGGGCGCCGTGGAGCCATTGGGCAGCGCAATCAAATACTTCCGCTCGGAGTTCGAAGCCGGCATCGCGCCCACCAGCGCCGCCGTCCCGCCTCTGGCAAAGCCGATCGTAGTCGGCGCGTAACGCTTAAACAGGCGAAGGGTCCGTGCCCTTCGCCTGCTCATGTGCTGACGCCTTCAAGGCTGTGTAGATGCACATGAATAACAAGATTCCATTAGCCACGCCCGCTGACAACGGGCCAACGAAGAACTTTGAACCATGGCCACTATCCACGTAGACGGCAAAGCGCTCGAAGTCGATGGGGCGGACAACCTGTTACAGGCATGTCTGTCACTCGGCCTCGACATCCCGTATTTCTGCTGGCACCCCGCTCTCGGTAGCGTCGGTGCCTGTCGCCAGTGTGCGGTCAAGCAATACACAGACGAAAACGACACCCGTGGTCGTATCGTCATGTCCTGCATGACCCCAGCCACCGACAACACCTGGATCTCCATCGACGATGAAGAATCCAAGGCGTTCCGCGCCAGCGTTGTCGAATGGCTGATGACCAACCACCCCCACGACTGCCCGGTCTGTGAGGAAGGCGGTCACTGCCACCTGCAAGACATGACGGTGATGACTGGCCACAACGAGCGCCGTTATCGCTTCACCAAGCGTACCCACCAGAACCAGGACCTCGGCCCGTTCATTTCCCACGAAATGAACCGCTGCATCGCCTGCTACCGCTGCGTGCGCTTCTACAAGGACTACGCCGGCGGCACCGACCTGGGCGTATTCGGCGCCCACGACAACGTGTACTTCGGTCGCGTTGAAGACGGCGTGCTCGAAAGCGAATTCTCCGGCAACCTCACCGAGGTCTGCCCCACCGGTGTGTTCACCGACAAGACCCACTCCGAGCGCTACAACCGCAAGTGGGACATGCAGTTCGCACCGAGCATCTGCCATGGCTGCTCCAGCGGTTGCAACATCTCGCCGGGCGAGCGCTACGGTGAATTGCGCCGTATCGAAAACCGCTTCAACGGTTCGGTCAACCAGTACTTCCTGTGCGACCGTGGCCGCTTCGGCTATGGCTACGTAAACCGCGAAGACCGTCCGCGCCAGCCGCTGCTGGCCGATGGCGCCAAGCTGAGCCTGGACGCCGCGCTGGATAAAGCCGCCGACCTGTTGCGCGGGCGCACTATCGTCGGTATCGGTTCGCCACGTGCCAGCCTCGAAAGCAACTTCGCCTTGCGTGAACTGGTGGGTGCCGAGCACTTCTACTGCGGTATCGAAGCGGGCGAGCTGGAGCGCATCCGCCTGGTCCTGCAAGTGCTGAACGACAGCCCGCTGCCAGTGCCGAACATGCGCGACATCGAAGACCACGATGCGATCTTCGTACTCGGTGAAGACCTGACCCAGACCGCTGCACGCATCGCGCTGTCGCTGCGTCAGTCGGTCAAAGGCAAGGCCGAAGAAATGGCCGACGCCATGCGCGTACAGCCTTGGCTTGACGCCGCCGTGAAGAACATCGGCCAGCACGCGCTGAACCCGCTGTTTATCGCTTCCCTGGCTGAAACCAAGCTCGACGACATCGCTGAAGAATGCGTACACGCCGCGCCGGACGACCTGGCGCGCCTCGGTTTCGCCGTGGCCCACGCCCTCGACGCCAGCGCACCCGCCGTTGAAGGCCTGGACGCTGAAGCTGTCGAGTTGGCTCAGCGCATTGCCGACGCCCTGCTGGCGGCCAAGCGCCCGCTGATCATTGCCGGTACCTCGTTGGGTTCCAAGGCGCTGATCGAAGCCGCCGCCAACATCGCCAAGGCCCTTAAGCTGCGCGACAAAAATGGCTCCATCAGCCTGGTGGTGCCGGAAGCCAACAGCCTGGGCCTGGCAATGCTCGGTGGCGAGTCCGTGGACGCGGCGCTGCAAGCGGTGATCGACGGCAACGCCGACGCCATCGTGGTGCTGGAAAACGACCTGTACACCCGCACCGCTGCCGCCAAGGTTGACGCGGCACTGGATGCTGCCAAGGTGCTGATCGTCGCCGACCACCAGAAGACCGCCACCAGCGACCGCGCCGACCTGGTACTGCCAGCCGCCACCTTCGCCGAAGGCGACGGCACACTGGTCAGCCAGGAAGGCCGCGCCCAGCGCTTCTTCCAGGTGTTCGATCCGAAGTACATGGACGCCAGCATCCTGGTGCACGAAGGCTGGCGCTGGCTGCATGCCCTGCGCGCCACCCTGCTGAACCAGCCGATCGACTGGACCCAACTCGACCACGTGACCGCTGCCACCGCCGCCAGCGCGCCGCAGCTTGCTCGTATCGTGGATGCCGCGCCTTCTGCCGCGTTCCGCATCAAGGGCCTGAAACTGGCACGTGAGCCGCTGCGTTACTCCGGTCGTACCGCCATGCGTGCTGACATCAGCGTGCACGAGCCACGTACCCCGCAAGACAACGACACCGCGTTTGCCTTCTCCATGGAAGGTTATTCGGGTTCGGCCGAACCGCGTCAGCAGGTGCCATTTGCCTGGTCGCCGGGCTGGAACTCGCCGCAGGCCTGGAACAAGTTCCAGGACGAAGTCGGTGGTCACATCCGCGCTGGCGACCCGGGCACTCGCCTGATCGAAACCAGCGGTGACTCGCTGAACTGGTTCGCTGCGGTACCGCGTCCGTTCAACCCGGCGCCGGGCACTTGGCAAGTCGTGCCGTTCTTCCACCTGTTCGGCAGCGAAGAAACTTCTTCCAAGGCCGCGCCGGTTCAAGAGCGCATTCCTGCCGCCTATGTGTCCGTGGCCAAGTCCGAAGCCGACCGCCTGGGCGTCAACGACGGTGCCCTGCTCAGCCTCAACGTGGCCGGCCAGACCTTGCGTCTGCCGCTGCGTATCAACGATGAGTTGGGTGCCGGCCTGGTTGCACTGCCTAAAGGCATCGCCGGTATTCCGCCTGCCATTTTCGGCAAAACCGTTGACGGTCTGCAGGAGGCAGCGCAATGACTTGGTTCACGCCGGAAGTAATTGACGTGATCATCTCGGTGGTCAAGGCCATCGTGATCCTGTTGGCCGTGGTCGTCGCGGGCGCCCTGCTCAGCTTCGTCGAACGTCGCCTGCTGGGCTGGTGGCAGGACCGTTACGGTCCGAACCGCGTTGGCCCGTTCGGCATGTTCCAGATCGCTGCCGACATGCTGAAAATGTTCTTCAAGGAAGACTGGACCCCGCCGTTTGCCGACAAGGTGATCTTCACCCTGGCACCGGTGGTAGCCATGAGCGCCTTGCTGATTGCGTTTGCGATCATCCCGATCACCCCGACCTGGGGCGTGGCGGACCTGAACATCGGTTTGCTGTTCTTCTTCGCCATGGCCGGTTTGTCGGTATACGCGGTGCTGTTCGCCGGTTGGTCGAGCAACAACAAGTTCGCCCTGCTGGGCAGCTTGCGTGCCTCGGCCCAAACCGTATCCTATGAAGTGTTCATGGGGTTGGCACTGATGGGCATCGTGGTGCAGGTTGGCTCGTTCAACATGCGCGACATCGTCGAGTACCAGGCGCAGAACCTGTGGTTCATCATTCCGCAGTTCTTCGGCTTCTGCACCTTCTTCATCGCTGGCGTGGCCGTGACTCACCGTCACCCCTTCGACCAGCCGGAAGCGGAACAGGAACTGGCCGACGGTTACCACATTGAATATGCCGGTATGAAGTGGGGCATGTTCTTCGTCGGTGAGTACATCGGCATCATCTTGATCTCGGCCCTGCTGGTCACGCTGTTCTTCGGCGGCTGGCACGGTCCGTTCGGCATCCTGCCGCAGTTGGCCTTCTTCTGGTTCTTCCTGAAGACCGCGTTCTTCATCATGCTGTTCATCCTGCTGCGCGCCTCGATTCCGCGCCCGCGCTATGACCAGGTGATGGATTTCAGCTGGAGATTCTGCCTGCCGCTGACCCTGATCAATTTGCTGGTGACGGCTGCCGTCGTGTTGTTGAACACGCCCGCTGCCGCGGTTCAGTGAGGATTTGACCCATGTTCAAATATATTGGCGACATCGTTAAGGGTACCGGTACCCAGTTGCGAAGCCTGGTGATGGTGTTCGGTCACGGCTTTCGCAAACGCGACACCCTGCAATACCCCGAAGAAGCGGTGTACCTGCCGCCGCGCTATCGCGGCCGCATCGTACTGACCCGCGACCCCGACGGCGAAGAGCGTTGCGTAGCCTGCAACCTGTGCGCCGTGGCGTGCCCGGTGGGTTGCATTTCCCTGCAGAAAGCTGAAACCGAAGATGGTCGCTGGTACCCGGACTTCTTCCGCATCAACTTCTCGCGCTGCATTTTCTGCGGCCTCTGCGAGGAAGCTTGCCCGACCACCGCGATCCAGCTGACGCCGGATTTCGAGATGGCCGAGTTCAAACGTCAGGACCTGGTGTACGAGAAAGAAGATCTTTTGATCTCTGGTCCCGGTAAAAACCCTGATTACAACTTCTATCGTGTTGCAGGTATGGCCGTTGCCGGTAAGCCAAAAGGCGCCGCACAAAACGAAGCCGAGCCGATCAACGTGAAGAGCTTGCTGCCTTAAGGAAGAAAGATGGAATTCGCTTTCTATTTCGCATCGGGTATTGCAGTGGTGTCCACGCTTCGCGTGATCACCAACACTAACCCCGTGCACGCCCTGCTCTACCTGATCATTTCGCTGATCGCCGTGGCCATGACCTTTTTCAGCCTCGGCGCACCGTTCGCCGGTGTGCTGGAAGTGATCGCCTACGCCGGCGCCATCATGGTGCTGTTCGTGTTTGTGGTGATGATGCTCAACCTGGGGCCGGCTTCGGTCGCCCAGGAGCGCGTCTGGCTCAAGCCCGGCATCTGGCTCGGCCCGGTTGTCCTCGCAGCCCTGCTGCTGGGTGAACTGCTGTATGTGCTGTTCGCTCACCAGAGCGGCCAGGCCATCGGCCACACCACCGTAGACGCGAAAGCCGTGGGCATCAGCCTGTTCGGCCCGTACCTGCTGGTGGTCGAACTGGCTTCGATGCTGCTGCTCGCCGCAGCCATCACTGCCTTCCACTTGGGCCGCAACGAAGCCAAGGAGCAATGACGATGCCTGCTATCCCTTTGGAGCATGGTCTGGCGGTCGCCGGCATCCTGTTCTGCCTTGGCCTGGTCGGCCTGATGGTTCGCCGTAACATTCTGTTCGTGTTGATGAGCCTGGAAATCATGATGAACGCTGCGGCACTGGCGTTCATCGTGGCAGGCGCACGTTGGGGCCAGCCGGATGGGCAAGTGATGTTCATCCTGGTGATCAGCCTGGCAGCCGCCGAAGCCAGTATTGGCCTGGCGATCCTGCTGCAGCTGTATCGTCGCTTCCACACGCTTGATATCGACGCTGCCAGTGAGATGCGCGGATGAACATGATCTTTCTGACTTTCGTATTCCCCCTGATCGGTTTCCTGCTGCTGTCGTTCTCTCGCGGGCGCTGGTCGGAGAACCTCTCGGCCCTGATCGGCGTGGGCTCCATCGGCCTGTCGGCCATCGTGGCCGCCTACGTCATCTGGCAATTCAACGTGGCGCCGCCCGAAGGTGGTCACTACACCCTGGTGCTGTGGCAGTGGATGGCGGTCGAGGGCTTCAAGCCCAACTTCGCCCTCTACATCGACGGCCTGTCGATCACCATGCTCGGCGTGGTGGTGGGTGTGGGCTTCCTGATCCACCTGTTCGCGTCCTGGTACATGCGCGGTGAAGCGGGCTACTCGCGCTTCTTCTCGTACACCAACCTGTTTATCGCCAGCATGCTGTTCCTGGTGCTGGGCGATAACCTGTTGTTCCTGTACTTCGGCTGGGAAGGCGTGGGCCTGTGCTCGTACCTGTTGATCGGTTTCTACTACAGCAACCGCAACAACGGTAACGCAGCACTCAAGGCGTTTATCGTCACCCGCATCGGCGACGTGTTCATGGCCATCGGCCTGTTCATCCTGTTCCAACAGGTGGGCACGCTGAACATCCAGGAACTGCTGGTGCTGGCACCGCAGAAATTCCAGGTCGGCGACTTCTGGATCACCCTGGCTACCCTGATGCTGCTGGGTGGCGCCGTGGGTAAATCTGCGCAACTGCCGCTGCAAACCTGGCTGGCGGATGCAATGGCCGGTCCTACCCCGGTATCGGCACTGATCCACGCCGCCACCATGGTAACCGCCGGTGTCTACCTGATCGCCCGTACCCACGGCCTGTTCACCCTGGCGCCGGACATCCTGCACCTGGTGGGTATCGTCGGCGGCGTGACCCTGGTACTGGCCGGCTTCGCCGCGCTGGTGCAGACCGACATCAAGCGTATCCTCGCCTACTCGACCATGAGCCAGATCGGCTACATGTTCCTGGCCCTGGGCGTCGGCGCCTGGGACGCGGCGATCTTCCACCTGATGACCCACGCGTTCTTCAAGGCCCTGCTGTTCCTCGCCTCCGGTGCGGTGATCGTGGCCTGCCACCACGAGCAGAACATCTTCAAGATGGGCGGCCTGTGGAAGAAACTGCCACTGGCCTACGCCAGCTTCATCGTCGGTGGTGCCGCCCTGGCCGCCCTGCCGCTGGTAACCGCAGGCTTCTACTCCAAGGACGAAATCCTCTGGGAAGCTTTCGCCAGCGGTAACCAGAATCTGCTGTACGCAGGCCTGGTAGGTGCGTTCATGACCTCGCTGTACACCTTCCGCCTGATCTTCATCACCTTCCATGGTGAAGCCAAGACCGAAGCGCACGCAGGCCACGGCATCTCCCATTGGTTGCCACTGTCGGTGCTGATCATCCTGTCGACCTTCGTCGGTGCGATGATCACCCCGCCACTGCACGGTGTATTGCCACAAAGCGTCGGCCATGCCGGCGGCGAAGCCCAGCACAGCCTGGAAATCGCCTCGGGCGCCATCGCCATCGCCGGTATCCTGCTGGCGGCTCTGCTGTTCCTCGGCAAGCGTCGCTTCGTGACTGCCGTGGCCAACAGTGGCATTGGTCGCTTCCTGTCGGCCTGGTGGTTCGCTGCCTGGGGCTTCGATTGGATCTACGACAAACTGTTCGTCAAACCTTACCTTGCGATCAGCCACGTGCTGCGCAAAGACCCGCTCGACCAGACCATCGGTTTGATCCCGCGTGCCGCCAAGGCCGGTCACACCGCCCTGAGCCGCAGCGAGACCGGCCAATTGCGTTGGTATGCAGCGTCCATGGCGGCGGGTGCCGTTCTGGTGATCGGCGCCATCGTCGTGGTAGCGGTCTGACTATGTTTAAGTGCACTGCGTACTTTGCGAACTTGCGAAAGGAAACGAGCCCGTCATGATTCTGCCCTGGCTAATCCTGATCCCCTTTATCGGCGGCCTGCTCTGCTGGATGGGTGAACGCTTCGGCGCCACCCTCCCCCGCTGGATTGCGTTGCTGACCATGTCCCTGGAACTCGCGCTCGGCCTCTGGCTGTGGGCCCATGGTGACTATTCATTCGCGCCGGCACCAGGCGTCGATCCCACCTTCGCGCTTGAATTCAAGCACGTGTGGATCCAGCGCTTCGGCATCAACGTGCACCTGGCCCTCGACGGCCTGTCGCTGTTGATGATCCTGCTGACCGGCCTGCTGGGTATCCTCTCGGTACTCTGCTCCTGGAAAGAGATCCAGCGTCACGTGGGCTTCTTCCACCTGAACCTGATGTGGATCCTGGGCGGCGTTGTCGGCGTGTTCCTGGCGCTGGACCTGTTCATGTTCTTCTTCTTCTGGGAAATGATGCTGGTGCCGATGTACTTCCTCATCGCGCTCTGGGGTCACAGTTCTTCGGACGGCAAGAAAACCCGGATCTACGCAGCGACCAAGTTCTTCATCTTCACCCAGGCTTCCGGCCTGATCATGTTGGTGGCGATCCTGGGCCTGGTACTGGTCAACTTCAACAACACCGGCGTGATTACCTTCAACTACGCCGATCTGTTGAAGACCAAGATGTCGTTGACCACCGAGTACGTGCTGATGCTGGGCTTCTTCATCGCCTTCGCGGTGAAGCTGCCGGTGGTGCCGTTCCACTCCTGGTTGCCTGATGCCCACGCCCAGGCGCCGACTGCCGGTTCCGTGGACCTCGCCGGTATCCTGTTGAAGACCGCTGCCTACGGCCTGCTGCGTTTCGCCCTGCCGCTGTTCCCGAATGCTTCGGCCGAGTTCGCGCCGATCGCCATGACCCTGGGTCTGATCGGGATTTTCTACGGTGCGTTCCTGGCCTTCGCCCAAACCGACATCAAGCGCCTGATTGCCTTCTCGTCCGTTTCCCACATGGGTTTCGTACTGATCGGCATCTACTCCGGCAGCCAGCTGGCGTTGCAAGGCGCAGTGATCCAGATGTTGGCCCACGGTGTTTCTGCCGCTGCGCTGTTTATCCTGAGTGGCCAGCTGTACGAGCGCCTGCACACCCGTGACATGCGTGAAATGGGTGGCGTGTGGTCGCGCATCGCTTACCTGCCGGCGATCAGCCTGTTCTTTGCCGCCGCGTCGCTGGGCTTGCCGGGTACCGGTAACTTCATCGGCGAGTTCCTGATCCTGATGGGTGCCTTTGTGCAGACGCCGTGGATCAGCGCCATCGCCACCTCCGGCCTGGTGTTCGGTTCGGTCTACTCGCTGATCATGATCCACCGCGCCTACTTCGGCCCGGCCAAGTCCGACACCGTCCTGCAAGGGATGGATGCGCGCGAACTGATCATGGTGCTCGGCCTTGCGGTGTTGCTGATCTTCATCGGCGTGTACCCGCAACCGTTCCTGGACACTTCTGCCGCAACGATGCATGGCGTGCAGCAGTGGTTCGGCACCGCCTTCTCTCAACTCGCTTCGGCCCGGTAAGAGCGCTATGGAATTCACGATCCAACACTTTATCGCGCTTGCGCCGCTGCTGATTACCAGCCTCACCATCGTAGTGGTGATGCTGGCAATCGCCTGGCGCCGCAATCACTCGCAAACGTTCCTGCTGTCCTGCGCCGGGTTGAACCTGGCCCTGCTGTCGATCATCCCGGCCCTCAAGGTCGCGCCACTGGCAGTCACGCCATTGATGATGGTCGATGACTTCGCGCTGCTGTACATCGCCCTGATCCTGGTGGCGACCCTGGCCTGCGTCACCCTCGCCCACGCCTACCTCGGCGAAGGCGGCACCGGCTACCCGGGCAACCGCGAAGAGCTGTACCTGCTGATCCTGCTGGCTGCGGCCGGCGGTATCGTGCTGGTCAGCGCGCAGCACCTGGCTGGCCTGTTCATCGGCCTGGAACTGCTGTCGATCCCGACCTACGGCCTGGTGGCCTACGCCTTCTTCAACAAGCGCTCCTTGGAAGCCGGCATCAAGTACATGGTGCTGTCGGCCGCCGGTTCCGCGTTCCTGTTGTTCGGTATGGCCCTGCTCTACGCCGAAGCCGGCAGCCTGAGCTTCACCGGTATCGGCCACGCGCTGGCCGCCACCAACAGCCCGGCGCCGATTGCCCAACTGGGCCTGGCGATGATGCTGATCGGCCTGGCGTTCAAGCTGTCGTTGGTGCCGTTCCACCTGTGGACCCCGGACGTGTACGAAGGCGCCCCGGCGCCGGTGGCCGCGTTCCTGGCGACCGCGTCGAAAGTGGCCGTGTTTGCAGTGATGGTGCGTCTGTTCCAGATCTCCCCTGCCGCCAACACCGGCGTGCTGAGCAACGTGCTGACGGTGATCGCCATTGCGTCGATCCTGTTCGGTAACCTGCTGGCCCTGACCCAGAACAACCTCAAGCGTCTGCTGGGTTACTCGTCTATCGCCCACTTCGGCTACCTGCTGATCGCCCTGGTGGCGAGCAAAGGCCTGGCCGTGGAAGCCATCGGCGTGTACCTGGTCACCTACGTGATCACCAGCCTTGGTGCGTTCGGCGTCATCACCTTGATGTCGTCGCCGTACAAAGGCCGTGACGCCGACGCCCTGTACGAATACCGCGGCCTGTTCTGGCGCCGTCCGTACCTGACCGCCGTGCTCACCGTGATGATGCTGTCGTTGGCCGGTATTCCGCTGACGGCGGGCTTTATCGGCAAGTTCTACATCGTCGCGACCGGTGTCGAAGCCCACGAATGGTGGCTGGTTGCCTCGCTGGTACTGGGCAGCGCCATCGGCGTGTTCTACTACCTGCGCGTGATGGTCACCCTGTACCTGATCGAGCCAAACCTGCGCCGTGTGGATGCCGAGCTGCATTGGGAACAGAAGGCAGGCGGCGTCATGCTGCTGGCTATCGCCCTGCTCGCGTTCTTCCTGGGCGTGTACCCACAACCGTTGCTCACCCTGGTACAGCACGCGGTGCTGGGCGTTTGATCGCTTAGGTTGATGCAGTAAACAGAACGGCGCCTTTGGGCGCCGTTTTGCGTTTCAGGGGCGAGGTATTAGAGAGGCGGTGCATTCATCATCGCCTTCGCGGGCAAGCCCGCTCCCACATTTGGAATGCGTTCCCCTGTAGGAGCGAGCTTGCTCGCGAAAAACGTCGACGATAATGCGTGCTTCCTGAATAAACGCGGCGCCTGTGAGTTTTTCGCGAGCAAGCTCGCTCCTACATGCCCTCAATATACTGGCCCTCTTTGCCCATATTGTGGCTACAGATATAAAAACGCCTCGATTCACATCGAGGCGTTTGTGTTCAAACTTGCGGTTTGCCCGGGCGATAACCTTAGAACGCGATACCCACCTTGAAACCATACTCATCACGCTTGAGCTTGGTGTTGTCGGCCACATAGGAGTCGTTATCGAGCTTGTACTCGGTGCGGGTGTAGTACAGGCCCGCCATCACTGGCAGGTCACCCTTCTGGTTCATCAGCAGGCTGACTTCGGCGTAAGGGTTGGTGCGGTCCTTGAGGTCCACGCTGTCGCTGCCAACGCCGTCAACCTTGAGTTTGGCGCGGCCGTCGATGGTGTGACGGGCGCCGGCTTCAACGCGCAGGGTCATGTCATCGAACTGGTGGTTGTAGCCCAGGGCTGCCTTGGCAAACGGCGACTTGTTGGTGAGCTTCATGTCGTAGCCATTGGTGTCCGGCTCGTAGCGGGTCCAGGTGTAGCCACCGCCCACGATCACATCGACGAAGTTGCGCGCATCCAGCGCGGCACGCCAGCCGAGGTCGAGGTCGGCCTGGCCTTCCTTGAGCTTGTTATCGCTCTTCTCGCCGTACTTGGCTTCGATACCGGCCTGGTAAATGAAGCCGGATTCGGCGGTGAGCTTGTTGCCGAAGTTATAGAACAGGCCGGCTTCGGGCATGTGGTCCTTGTCGCTTTCACTACCGCCTTCAAGTTTGAAGTCGTTGTAGCTGCCCATGATCCCGAACGTGGAAATCGGGTCGGTGGAAGGTGCTGCGAACACCACGCCAGGCGCGGCCACCAGGGCCAGCAACGAGGTGTTCTTGAGGAATTTTCCGAATAGTTTGGACATCGTTTTACATCTCCATTTTAAGGTGGGCAAAGTATTCAGGAATCGGTTCGAACCTTGGCGTTTGCAAAAAGTTCGAACTGATTTGCACCAAAATGGAGAAAAAACGGTTCAGCGAAGGCTCTATCTCAATACTCTTCGAGATCGACCCTGATCAGGTGCTCAACCGCTTCGCGAAGTTGCGGCTGAGCCGGCAAACAAATGCCGAAGGTGTCGCGCAATAACGTCAGCAACTCATCAGCACTCTCCAGCTTGCGCTTCTCGCTGGGCCGGTCCAGGTAATGAACCGCATAGCGGGCGTTGGCCAACGTATGGCGCCTGCCAGACGCAAGCAACGCGGCTTTCAACTGCCCTACAAACGGGGAGCCTGGGTGCGTGGAGACGTACCAGTTGCCGATTTCATAGTCGATGTCGGCCTGGGTTTGCAGATCGAACACGTACAGGCCACGCCACTCCTCGCCCACCTGCGCCCACAGCGTGTAGCTGCCGTGTTTGAGCGTCAGGCGATAAGGCTCATGAGCGGTGGCCTGGGGTGCGTCGTTGTCCAGTTGCAACGGGCTGCTGGGCACCATGCCGCCAAAACCGACATCGGTGATATAGCGCACGCCGTCGAGGGTCACCAGGCTCAAGCGATGGGTGCGCCCAGTGTGGGCGTCTGGTGGGCCGCCGATCACCACACGCCCGGTGATGCCACGGGCTTCGAAGCCCAACTCCTGCAAGAGTGCCAGGAACAGCTGGTTCAACTCGTAGCAATAGCCGCCGCGCCCCTCGTGCAGCACCTTGCGCTCAACGCTGGGCAGGTCGATCGGTACCGGTGCATGCATCAACGTCGACAGGCTTTCAAAGGCAAAGCTGCACACATGGCGCAGTTGCAAGTCCCGCAGGGTTTGCAGGGTGGGCGGCGGTGGCGAGGCATAGCCCAGGCGTTGCAGGTACAGGCGGCTATCGGTGAGTGTGTGCATGGCGCGATCCTTGGGCGCGGGGCAAGAGCGTCACTATGCCGCGCCTCTGCGTGCGTTGTCATTTTGAATGAACCTTTTGGAGCGCCGGCCTATCCATCTATAACAAGATTGGGAGGCAGCATGAGTACCGCAAAAATCTACACCGTCCACTATCAGCTACACGGTAAACCCAAGTCTTTCGTGGTGCGCGCCGAAGTGATGAACAACGCCGAGGCCTGGCATTGGGCGGCCGTCGATGCCGACATTGCCCATGTCAGCCGCATCGGCCGCGTAGGTCACGAACAGGTGAAAAAGACCACCCGGCCCTGGGCGGAAAAATACGGTATCAGCGACGTCAGCTGGTCGCCGCCCAGGTAAACAAAGCCCCGCATAACGGCGGGGCTCGGTTCATTGCTTCAAGTCGCCCAACGGATCGTAGGGCGGCTTTTTTTTCGCTGTCTCGTCGTCCTTTTTGTCCAACGGCGCAATAGCCGGGCCGATGGGATCGACCTGTGGGTCGGCTACATCCGGCGAATCCGGGTCGAAGCCCAGTTCATCCTTGCCACTGGCGTGTTCGTTGGAAGAGGGACCATCGGTAGGTTTGTTCATCATATTCTCCTGCTAAAGCGGGCGGGCTCTGTCGTGGAGGTTTTCCAGGTCTTCTTCGACGCGCTCGACATCGTTGTCCGGACTGCGCTCTTTGGGATCGTTGGGGCGCAACGCATCGTTATCACGCTCCTCCTCACCCGGCGTACGGTTCGGATCCGGTGTACCTGGGGGTGGCTGCTTGTGTTCAGACATGATGACTGACCTCATGAGGGGTTCACCATTTTAGAGAAACCGCCCCGCGCCATCGTTCAACTTCATTACGCCAGGCGTGAGAAGATGACCGCCCTTTTTGGAGACCTGCCCCGGATGTTCGAACTCAAACCCTGCGACCCCACTGCCTATCGCCAACAGACCCGCCGTAGCACGTTGATCGTCGCGGCGCTGTTCCTGGCCTTGGCCATGCTGCTGTCGAGCCTGGCGGTGATGCTGTTCGGTGAGCCTGGCGGTGACAATTTTCGCTTCAATGTCGGTGGCGTCTTCGCCGGGGTGTTGATCACGGTCGCGCTGGTGCGTGGCCCGTTCTGGAGCCAGGCCTGGTTGGCGCCGGCGGTGTATGGCTGGCAACTCAAGCGCAGCCTGATGAGCGTGACCAATGTGATGCACAAGGTCACCGAGCGGGTGCAAGCCAACGACCCCACTGCCATCAAGCTGTTGCGTTTCTATCACTTGGGGCTGACGCAGATGCACGAGCTGGACGCCAACTCCAGCGCCCAGGCGCAACTGGTCGGCGAAATCGAAGCACACAAGGCGAAGATGCACGCACTGGGGATCGACACCGAACAAACCCGGCTCGATCCCGCGTGGCTGGAAGCGCTCAAAAGCGCTTGAGGGAGCAGGCAAAAAGGCGGTTAAAAAACCAGACTCAGGTCCAGGCGCCCTTCCCTCACCGGCGGGCACCAGTAATAGCCTCCGGTCAGCGGCTTGCTGATGCGATACAGGCCATCGACAATCCCATCTTCCAACCCACTCATGCGTCGTAACTGCGCTTCAAACGCATCGAATGAATGACCAAACGCGAGGAACATCAACCCCGCCTGACCATTCTCGGCCCAGGGCATCGAACGACGTACCACGAAGGCTTCCGGGGTAAAGCTTTCCTGGGCAGTGCGCTTGGTATGGGCCGATTCCGGGGCGTCGTCGAGTTCTTCGTTGTCGCCATGGCGGCGGCCAATGATGTGGTCACGCTCCTGGGCAGGCAATGCGGCGAAACCGTCGAGGTCGTGCTGCCATTGCTGGATCGCGGCGAAGCTGGCGCCGGTGTCGGTCAGCGCGGCTTGCACGGCGGCATCGTCGTGGGGGTTTTCGGTGCCGTCTTCGTAGTCGGTCAGGTCAAAGCCGGTCTTGTAGCGGAAACCTTCAGTCGATTGCACCAGTCGAAACGCCGGAGCCAGCGCTTTTTCCACGGCACCGCTGCGCAGCAACAACTCACCGCGATCCACCCCATGCAACCATACCCACAGCGCCTGCTGAGTCGACGGGTTGTGCGCGCCAGGGCCGCTAACGGCCGGGAATGAGCGCAGCCCTGGGATCGGGGCACCCAGCGCTTTTACCAGCGGCTCACCGAACCCCACCACGGCCGCCGCATCCGTCAACTGCACCAGCGCGTCCAGCGCAGCGGGCACGGCTTGCAACGAATCCAGGGCAAAAAACAGATGGCGGGCCTGCAAAGGCACCGGTGCGGCAAGAATGCCCGGCTGGTACTGACTCATGTGAACTCCTTCTGAAAAGCCGCGCAGTTTACCCGGCGTACACCACCCTGCGAACAAGAATGCGCGCAAGCCTTGCGTTAGAGCCGCTTGTTGGGTGACTCTCTAGTCATGTTTTGCAACTATTCCAGGGGTAGCGACATGACCACCAGCAACCTGCTCGCCCAGCTGTTTCCCACCTCCACCGCGCAGATTCCCGAGCAATTTCGCCTGGCGGCGCCCATTGAACAACGTGAATACCTGGTCGATGGCCAGTTGCAGGTGTGGAACGGCCCGCTCGCCCGCGTGCAAAGCCCCGTGCAACTGGGTGATGAGCGTGTACACATCGGCAGCACGCCGTTGCTGGATGCCGACACCGCCCTCACCGCCCTGGATGCTGCCGTGCGCGCCTACGACCGTGGCCAGGGTGCATGGCCGACGATGCGCGTGGTCGAGCGTATCCAGCACGTCGAAGCGTTTTTGAGGCGCATGCGCGAACAGCGCGATGCGGTGGTCAAGCTGCTGATGTGGGAGATCGGCAAGAACCTCAAGGACTCGCAGAAAGAATTCGACCGTACCTGCGACTACATCACCGACACCATCAATGCCCTCAAGGAACTCGACCGCCGCAGCAGTCGTTTTGAACTGGAGCAGGACACCCTCGGCCAGATCCGCCGCGTGCCCCTGGGCGTGGCGTTGTGCATGGGGCCTTACAACTACCCGTTGAACGAGACCTTCACCACGCTGATCCCGGCCTTGATCATGGGCAATACCGTGGTGTTCAAGCCGGCCAAGCTGGGTGTGCTGTTGATCCGCCCTTTGCTGGAAGCCTTCCGCGACAGCTTCCCGGCCGGGGTGATCAACGTGATCTACGGCAGCGGCCGCGAGACCGTGAGCGCGCTGATGGCCAGCGGCAAGATCGACATCTTTGCGTTTATCGGCACCAACAAGGCCGCCAGTGATCTGAAAAAGCTGCACCCCAAGCCGCACCGTTTGCGTGCTGCGCTGGGCCTGGATGCCAAAAACCCGGGGATCGTGCTGCCCGAAGTGGACCTGGACAATGCGGTGAACGAAGCCGTCACCGGTTCGCTGTCGTTCAACGGCCAGCGTTGCACCGCGTTGAAGATCCTGTTCGTGCATGAAGACGTGGTCGAGCGCTTTATCGAGAAATTCAACGCCAAGCTGGCGACGCTCAAGCCCGGCATGCCGTGGGAGGATGGCGTGGCGCTGACGCCACTGCCGGAAGTGGGCAAGGTCGACTACCTCAGCGAACTGGTGGCCGATGCGGCGCGCCATGGCGCCAAGGTCATGAACCCCGAGGGCGGCAGCAGCCGTGGTTCGTTCTTCTACCCGGCAGTGCTGTACCCGGTGAACCCGCAGATGCGCGTCTACCACGAAGAGCAATTCGGCCCCGTGGTGCCGATCGTGCCCTATCGCGACCTGGAGACCGTGATCGACTACGTGCTGGACTCGGATTTCGGCCAGCAGTTGAGCCTCTTCGGCACCGACCCCGTGGCAGTCGGACGCCTGGTGGACACCTTCGCCAACCAGGTGGGCCGTATCAATATCAACGCCCAATGCCAGCGCGGGCCGGACACCTTCCCCTTCAACGGGCGCAAGAACTCGGCCGAGGGCACGTTGTCGGTGCATGACGCCTTGCGCGTGTTCTCGATCCGCACCTTGGTGGCGACCAAGTTCCAGGAGAGTAACAAGGCGTTGCTCAGCGATATTTTGCGCAACCGCGATTCCAGCTTCCTGACCACCGACTACATCTTCTGAAGCCAACCCCGTTCCAATGTGCAGACAGGTCAGTGTGGTAGCTGGCTTGCCTGCGATGCCAGCACCTCGGTCTTTCAGTCAGGTCGCGGTGATGCTATCGCAGGCAAGCCAGCTCCCACATTTGATCGAGCACATTCATACATTTGAGGCCATTTTAAGACTGATGAACCTGCCCTTCTTTGCCCGGCGCCTGCTGCGCCCCTTGCTCGACCCCTACCGCCGCTTTCGCCATGCCAAGCTGATCCACGCCGCGCGCGTATCGGTGGGTTTGCTGGCAACCATCCTGCTGACCACCGGCCTCAACCTGCCTCACGGGGAATGGGCGTCGGTGACCATGCTGATCGTCATCGGCGGGTTGCAGCACCACGGCAATATCGGCAAAAAAGCCGTCGAACGCGCCTACGGCACCTTGATCGGCGCCAGCGTCGGCTTGCTGCTGGTGGTACAACAGGCTTACTTCGGCCTGCCGTTGCTCACCTATCTGTTGATGTCCGTGGTGTGCGGATTCTTTTCCTATCACGCCATCGGCAAGGGCGGTTATATCGCGCTGCTGTCGGCGATCACGGTGTTTATCGTCGCCGGCCATGGCGACAACCCGATCTCCGATGGCCTGTGGCGCACCGTCGATATCCTCATCGGCATTCTGCTGGCCCTGGCGTTTTCCTTTGCCTTGCCGTTGTACGCCGTGTATTCGTGGCGCTACAACCTGGCCAGCGCCCTGCGTGACTGCGCGCAGATTTATAGCCGGATCATCAATGGCCAATCCGTGACTGACGACGAACACCTCAAGCTGCTCAACCGTTTGAATGGGGCGATGGTGCAACTGCGTTCGTTGATGCCGTCGGTGTCCAAAGAAGTGCGGATTTCCATGACTGAACTGGATGCGATCCAGCGGCACCTGCGCCTGTGCATCAGCACCCTGGAGATTCTGGGCAATACCCGGCCGGACCCGCGCGACGAGCAGGCCACGGCGCGGATGCAAGTCATGTTGAAAGCCGAGCATCGGCAAATTCGGGTGCAGTTGGTGGGGATGGCGCGCGCGTTGAAATCGGGGGTGACGGAGCGGTTGGAGCGTACCGGTCACGCCCATGCCAGTGAGCCTGCGCTGGATGCACCGGTGTACAGTGCGCTGGATGGGTATCGCCTGTTGACCCTGCAACTGGCGGCGAACGTCGATCAGATGCGTCAACGGCTTGGCAAAAGTGCCGCACGCTGGAAGATTTAGCGACAGCTGGAGAGCAGCTTTACGTACATCGACACATTCACACTTTCTCTTACATATTTTTCACGTTTTATTCACAAGCCGAGACGTAGTGTGAAGCCTCATCCGTTACAAACGTTGCATATCAAGCCCGCCGCCCCAGCGGGCTTTTTTTTGCCTGTTTTTTGGCTCCGAAAAAAGGGCCAACCTCTGTAGCAGCGAGCTTGCTCGCGAAGAACGCAATGACGCCGCGGTTAGCCAGAGTGCTCGCGCTATCGTTGACGTTTTTCGCGAGCAAGCTCGCTCCTACAGGGCGTGGTGTTCGCGTAGGGCGCGCTGGGTTTCCAGCACCTTGGCCAGTGCCGTTTCGGCTTCCTGGCTTTGCTGCGGCACCCGAATCGCCGCCGACACCAGCGTAATCAGCTTGGCCATCACCTCGGCATCCGTGGCCGGGCGGCCCAGGCTCATGGAGTTCATCAGCAGGCGCAGTTCGGTGCCGGCCATGACCCCGGAAATGGCCTTGAGGGCAAATTGCAGGCGCACCCCCAGTTCATTACGTGGCAAATCCGGCAGGGCCAGGGCGAAGGCTTCGAAGAAACGCTGGAACACCGGCTGGTAATGGACCTTGAGGTATTCCTGGATAAACGGCGAGGTGTCGCTGTAGACCCGGCCCAGGAAGCGGATGAACGAGCGCCCTTCCCCGCTGGCCGGGTCGCTGCGCTCCAGGCCCATGGCCGGGGCAAACAGCACGCCCAGGAGTGTGTCGCAATCGAGCGGGCCATCGGATTCGGCTTCACAGCGCGCCAGGAGTTCCAGGCGTTGCTCGTTGAGGGGCTCCAGGCGCTGCATCAGCAAGGTTTTCATCAGGGAGTCCTTGTCCCCGAAGTGGTAGTTCACCGCCGCCAGGTTGACCTGGGCACGCTCGGTTATCTGCCGTAGCAACACGGCGTCATAGCCGTACTTGATGAAAAGAGCCTCTGTCGCATCCAGCAGTCGAGTCTTGGTAACGTTTGGAGCGCTGAGTTTCTTCGCGACCATATGGGTTCCACGGCGGAAATATTGTTTTAAAAAATAATTTGATTTTTTATACCGGGGCGGCCCGTCGAAAGCAAGTAGTGACACTCCGCCATATCGTGCAAAGCCCTTATATCCGGGCTTTTGAGGCAAATCGTAGAGTTTTTACCCACCTCTTACACCCGCTGAGAAAATCGTTTCAACCGGTAAAACCGCTCTACCTCGACGGCTGGCGAAGCGTCAGGAAGGCAGTTACTATTCAAACAATATTTTAAAAACAAGAAATAAAACCAGTCCGTGACGGCTACAGGCAGCTTCTGAACTTGTTACAAGGAGTTTCGGGGAGCAAGGCGGTACCGTCGAGACTGCAGGCGTAGTCATGATGACACAGACCCCCGCGCAACCCGGCTTGATTTCCCTGCAAGGCATCGGTAAGCGCTATCAGCTCGCCGGGCAAGAATTGAGCATTCTCAATGACGTGTGCCTGTCCATCGCCAGCGGTGACAGCTGCGGCATTCTCGGTGCCTCTGGCTCCGGCAAAAGCACCCTGCTCAATATCCTCGGCCTGCTGGACCTGCCCAACTGCGGCCAGTACCACTTTGCCGGCCACGATATTTTCAACGCCACCCCCGATGAGCTGGCGGCGATCCGCAACCAGCAGATCGGTTTCGTGTTCCAGAGCTTCAACCTGCTGCCACGCCTCAGTGCCCTGGACAACGTCGCGCTGCCCTTGAGTTATCGAGGCGTGTCGCGGCATGAATCGGTGGAACACGCCCAGCGCATGCTCGCACAAGTCGGCCTCGCCGAACGCGCCCAACATCGCCCCGCCGACCTCTCCGGTGGGCAGCGCCAACGTGTGGCCATTGCCCGCGCCTTGGTCGGCAAACCCTCGGTGATCCTGGCCGACGAACCCACCGGCAACCTCGACAGCACTACCGCCCAAGAGATCATGGACCTGCTGTTGAACCTCAACCGTGACCAACAGGTGACGCTGATCATCGTCACCCACGACCCCCACATTGCCGAGCGTCTGGAGCGCAAGATCCTGGTGTGCAACGGCGTGGTGCATGAGGCCGGGCGCCCATGAGCCTGCGGGTCGAGCAGAGCCTCAGCCAGTTGCTGCACGAAGCCTTTATCAGCCTGCGTACCCTGGGCAAGCGTTCGATCCTGGCGCTCTTGGGGATCGTCATCGGCAGTTCCTCGGTGGTGGCGCTGATCAATATCGGCCACAACGCGGCGGTGGATGCGGCGATGATTTTCAAGGACATGGGTACCGACACCCTCATCGCCCAGTTCCCGTCCAAGGGCAGCAGCAATGTGCCGATGCGCACCCAGCTCGACCTGGATGCGGTACGCCGGGCAGTGCCGGGCATTGCCCATATCGGCGCACTCAGCCTGTTCAGCGGGCCCATTGTGTTTCATGGGCGGACCGCCAATGCCAACTTTGTCGGCAGTACTGCCGGTATCCAGGACGCCATGCGCCTGGCGCTGCGTGAGGGGCGCTTCCTGTCACCCTTCGATGCCAACGAAACCTACGCGGTGATCGGCGACCAGCTCGCCCAGGCCCTCGGCGCGCCAGGTGACCCGCTGCAGCTGGGTGACCGTGTGCGTATCAACGATTACCTGTTTCTGGTGGTGGGCATCCTGCACAACCAACCCCGGGCCATGCTGATGCCGGTGCAGGCCAACGAATCGCTGTTTATTCCCGCCGAGGGCATGCGCCGCATCTATGCCAACCCGCAGATCAACAACGTGCTCATCCGCGCGGCGCCGGGGCAGGACATGGAACGCATAGCCAGGGACGCCGCCGCCGCGCTGCAACCCCAGCTCACCGACCATAGCGTCGACATCACGGTGCCCCAGCAAATGATCGATGGCATGACCCGCCAAAGCCGCACCTTCGCCTATCTACTCCTGGCCCTCGGCGCGATCTCCCTGGTAGGCGGCGGTGTGGGGGTGATGAACGTGATGCTGATGAACGTCTCGGAACGCCGCCGTGAGATCGGCATCCGCATGGCCCTGGGCGCGCGCCAGCGGGATATCCGCAACCTGTTTTTGCTCGAAGCGGTCACCCTCACCGCCGTGGGTGCGCTGTGCGGCGCAGTCCTGGGCATGACCGCTGCCTGGCTGTATGCGTGGCTGTCGGGCTGGGCCTTTGCGTTGGCAGTGGCTGCCCTGCCCCTGGGCGTGGGCAGTACGTTGCTGGTGGGTTTGTTCTTTGGCATTTACCCGGCGGTGTCGGCCTCACGCTTGCAGCCGGTCGAGGCCCTGCGCGATGAATAAGTACCTACCGCTGCTCATGCTGATCAGCCTGCCGGGCATGGCCGCCGACGTGGTGATCAACCCTCAGGCACCCAGCACTACCCGCAGCGGCTACGAGCGTAGCGTCTCGCTGAATGCCCAGGCCAGCACCATGACCCTGGGGGACGCGGTGTACCTGGGCCTGCGTAATAACCCGGCGATCCGCAGCGCCTACCTGCAACGGGTGGCGCAGAAGTTCGACCTGCGCGTGGCCGAAGACGTGTTCAACCCCAAACTCACCCTCAACAGCTATTACCGCAGCACCCGCGGCTCCCAAGACAATGCGCGCAACGCCAACGTCGCGCCCACCAGCAGCCTGCTCGGCGAATACGGCACGCGCTTGAGCATGGCCTGGACCCAGCAGTTGAACAACGCCAACCGCGCCGGCCGCTACCGCAGCGACGGCCTGGACCTTGCGATCATCCAACCGCTTATGCGCGGGGCCGGCTGGGATGCCACCACCGCACCGCTGCGCCTGTCGCGCCTGGCCGAGCAGGCCAACCGCCTGAACCTCAAGGCCACCGTGGCGCAGACCATCAGCCAGATCATCGCCACCTACCGCGAATTGTTGCGCGCCCAGGAACAGTTGGTGATCGTCCAGGAAGCGCTCAAACGCTCCACTACTTTACTGGAGGTGAACAAAGCGCTGATCAGCGCCGGGCGCATGGCCGAATTCGAGATCGTGCAGACCGAAGCCGATATCGCCACCCAGCAATTAGGCGTGGAAGAAGCGCGCAACCAACTCGACACCAGCCGCCTGGCGTTGCTGCGCCTGCTGGCCCTGGACCTGTCGACACCGGTGCGTGCCACCGAGGCACTGGAAGCCACCCCCATGGAGATCGATAAGCGGCAGGCCTTCAACCTCGCGCAAAACCAGCAACCGGAATACCTCGCTGCCCTGCTCGGTAGCCAACAGGCCGACCTCGACCTGGTGATCGCCAAGGATTCCGGGCGCTGGCAGGTGGACCTGGTCGCCGGCGCCAACCAGATACGCGCCGCCACCGATAACGACAACGGCCATAACAATAACCGCACCTGGGACAGTTACGCCGGGGTGCAAGTGCAAATTCCTATTGGCGATATCAGCACGCGCCAGGCCGAAGTGCGTGCACGGGTAAATGTAGAAGACCAGGAAATCCGCATTACCGACGCCCGCCAGGAGCTGGAGCGCAACGTCAACAATGTGGTGCGTGACCTTGGCACCCGCTGGCGCCAATATGAAATATCCAAGCGCGCCGTGGAGTTGTCGCGGCGCAAGATCGAGATCGAGCGGGAAAAGCTCAGCGCCGGGCGCTCCACCAACTTTCAGGTGCTGAGCTTCGAGACCGACCTGCGCAACGCCGAAAACGCCCAGCTCAATGCGCTGATCACTTATTTGAACGCCCAGACCCAGCTTGATCTGACCCTGGGCATGACGCTGGAAAGTTGGGAAATTGCCCTTAATGACTACTAATAAAAAATCCCTGCTGGCCGTTGCCTTGTTCCTGCTGCTGGCCGGCGCGGCCGCCGCCCTGCTCAGTCAACGCAGCGGGGCTGAGCAGGCGGGTACAGGCGAACAGTGGCTGGCCGTAAAGCCCGACCCGTTGGTGCACCAGATCGGGCTGGTGGGCAAGATCGAGCCTGACACCACCGTCGTCCTGACGGCGCCGTTCGACGGCAATGTGCTGGCCAACCTGGTCGAACAAGGCCAGCGCGTTGAGGCCGGCCAAGTCCTGTTGCGCATGGACCCGGCGACGCTTGAAGTACAGCTGCGCGACGCCCTCTCCGCGCAACTCAAGGCCCGGCGTACCGTGCAGGAAATGCAGGACTGGGGCAGCAGCCCCACCGTCAGCCGCGCCCGTCGCAGTTTACGCACCGCTGAAATGACCGCGGGCAACACCCAACGCAAACTTACCGAGAGCGAAAACCTGTTCAAACGCGGCATCATCCCTCGTAACGAACTTGACGACCTCAAGCAGCAAACCCAGCAACAGCAATTGGACTTGGCGGCGGCGCGCAGTGAGCTGCAACAAGCCCTGGACCAAGGCCAGGGCGAATATCGGCAGATCGCCGAAATGGAGCTGACCAATGCCACGGTGAAGTACGAAGCCTTGCAAACACTGCTCGAAGGCAAGGAGGTCAAGGCGCCCTTCTCCGGCATTGTGGTACCGGCGCCCGGTGGCACCAGTACCGCTCAAGGTGGCGGGACTAACAACGCGCCGGTGCAGGCCGGCAGCAAGGTCAGCCAGGGCCAGGTGCTGTTCGGGCTGGCCAATATCGAACAGTTGAAAATCGTGGCCAAGGTCTCAGAGCTGGATATCAACCAGTTGCGTCAGGGCCAGACCGTTGAAGTGATGGGCGATGGCTTTGATGGCGAGCGGCTGACAGGTTCAGTCAGCGTGGTCAGCGGCCTGGCCATCGCCAGCGACAGTCAGGGCAGTGCGCAGTTTCCGGTGACCTTGTCGATCCCCACCCTGACGCCCAAGCAGTTACAACGGGTGCGCCTGGGCATGAGTGCGAGGTTGACGATTGTCACTTATAACAATGACCAGGCGATCGTGATTCCCAGCCAGGCGATCCAGGCGGACATGACGGTGGAGTATCGGGCGGCGATGGATAAACCGGTAGAGCGAGTGAAGGTCACCACCGGGCAATCGACGCCGCAGGGGGTTGAGGTGTTTGGGCTTGAAGCGGGGTTGGTGAGGATCGGGGGAATCAATCACTGACCCTCGATCCAGATGTGGGAACGCTGCACTGTGGCGAGGGAGCTTGCTCCCGCTGGGCTGCGCAGCGGCCCCAAGATCCTGGGAGCGCTTCGCACTCCAGCGGGAGCAAGCTCCCTC